>JBOHQZ010000136.1:0-10859 GCA_050732275.1 bacterium | reverse complement strand
CCCATCACGCGCTCTCGCGGCGATTTGTATCGTCTCGGCGTGCTCCGTTTTGATTGTGGAATTGCCCAAAATGTGAACCTTCAAATTCGCGGCGCGCTTAGGCAGGTTCTGCGATTTGATCGCGGCGGCAGCGCCCATGATGTCGGTGATTTCAGCGTTGCCGCGGTCGCGCGCATCGCAGAAGCGGGAAAACACCGTCCCGCGCTCGGGTTTCGCTTTGAGACCAAATTGCCCAACACCAATCAGGACCGCGGCATTGGCACGAACACCACCGATGTGACGATGGCCATTTTGGCCACCAAGCAATATGGCCGTGCTTTGGTTTTTGCCGATCTCGGGCTGGCGATTTTGACGGCGCCGCGCCAGCTCAATGACCAGAACGATGTGATGGTTTACGGACTCGGCTTGCTGTGGAATTTAAACCAGCACTTTCAGCTTGCGGGCGATGTCAACGGCTTCGTTTCGCCTCGCGATCAAATTCCGCTCGGCACGGAAGATCGCAGCGCTGCGCGTTTGGGAGTGAGCTGGAAATTGTCGAAAATCGCTTTAGAAATATTGATTGTAAATGGATTAACTCAACGTGAAGGTAGATTGGGCATGATGGCAGGGGTGAGTTGGCAGATCAATCTATAATCCAAACAAAAAGGCCCATTCCATGAAACCGGAACGGGCCTTTCCTCCTTCCTCCGCAATAGCAAAAATCAAACTTCCATGATTTCGCTTTCTTTGTGCTTCAAAGTCTCATCGACCAGGCCGATGTGCTTGTCGGTGAGCTTTTGCAATTCCTTCTCGTAAGCTTTCTCGTCGTCCTCGGGAATCTGGCCGTCTTTTTTGGCTTTTTTGAGATGTTCGAGCGCGTCGCGGCGGACGTTGCGAATCGCGACGCGGCCTTCTTCCGATAGCTTTTTGCACAAACGCACCAAATCCTGCCGGCGTTCTTCCGTGAGCTGCGGGACGGGAACGCGAATGATCGCGCCGTCGTTTTGCGGGTTGAGACCGATGTCTGCTTTCAAGATCGCTTTCTCGATCTCGCTAATTAGATTTTTTTCCCACGGCTGCACGGTGATCAAGCGCGGCTCCGGCGTGTTAATGTTGGCAATCTGCTTGAGCGGCACTTGCGCGCCGTAATAATTAACCCGCACGCTGTCAAGAAGAGCCGGCGACGCCTTGCTGGTACGAATTTTTGCCAATTCGTCCCGGCACGTGTCAACACCCTTCTTCATGCGGCTTTCTGCATCTTTGATAATCGGATGAGCCATTTCAGTCACCAATGACTTTGGTTCCAATCTTTTCGCCCAGAATCACCCGTTTGATGTTTCCGGGCTGTGTGAGATTAAAAACAATGATGGGCAGCTTGTTGTCCATGCTGAGCGTGACCGCCGTCGTGTCCATGACTTTCAGCCCGCGCTGGACGATTTCAAGATAGGTGAGCGTTTCGAATTTTTTGGCGGTGGGATTGGTTTTGGGATCAGCGTCATAGACACCGTCCACTTTCGTGCCTTTGAGAATGGCGTCCGCCTCGATCTCGATGGCGCGCAAAGCGGCGGCGGTGTCGGTGGTAAAGTAAGGATTGCCGGTGCCGGCGGCGAAAATCACCACGCGGCCCTTTTCAAGATGGCGAATCGCGCGGCGGCGGATGAACGGTTCGGCGATTTCTTCCATGTGAATCGCGGTTTGCAGGCGGGTAAACACGCCGTGGCGCTCCAGATAATCTTGCAGCGCCATGCCGTTGATCACGGTGGCGAGCATGCCCATGTAATCCGCCTGAACGCGATCCATGCCGCGCGCGCTGGCGGATAGACCGCGAAAGATATTGCCGCCGCCGATGACGATGCCTATCTGCACGCCGAGGTCGGCGATTGACTTGATTTCGCGCGCAATTTGATCGACAATTACAGGATCGATGCCGAGGCCTTGCTGGCCCATAAGCGCCTCGCCGCTCAATTTGAGCAATACCCGCTTGAAGGCAGGTGCCTGCCCTTCAGCGGCAGTTTGCTTCTTGGGCGTAGCGCTGGGGCGCATGGAAGCTCCAACTTGAAAAGACATGACACGTCCTTTGATTGATTTTTTCACAGGCGCGGGACGGATGATGCCATGCCAAAGTTGTATATGCCTGCCCTGTTACTGATCACAAGCGCCGCCCGGCTCAAGCGCCGAGCTGGAAGCGAACGAAACGTTTGACCGTGATGTTCTCACCGAGTTTGGCAATCACATCCGTAACCACTTGTTTGACGGAGCGATTTTGGTCTTTGATGAAGCTCTGCTCCAGCAAAACGAAATCTTGATAAAATTTTTCCAACTTACCTTGCGCGATGCGCTCGACGACGTTTTCCGGCTTTTTCTCGTTGCGAGCCTGGGTGCGATAGATTTCCATTTCTTTCTCTATCTGATCCGCAGGAATTTCTTCGCGGCTGACGGCGCGCGGACTGGTGGCGGCGATTTGCATCGCCAGATCTTTTACGAGCGCGCGGAATTCAGGCGTCTTCGCGACGAAGTCGGTCTCGCAATTGACTTCGATCAACACCCCCAGGCGGCTGCCGGGGTGAATGTAGGCTTCAATCAAACCTTCGTTCGTCGTGCGGCCGACTTTTTTCTCGGCGCTGGCCGCGCCTCTTTTGCGCAACCACTCGATCGCTTTTTCGATGTCGCCGCCGGTTTCGACCAGGGCTTTCTTGCAATCCATCATGGCAGCGCCGGTGCGCTCTCGCAGCGTTTTAACGACATCGGCAGATACATTTACAGACATTCGACTAAACCTCCATCGGAATAAACAAATTTTTTTTCTGATTCAAGCGTGCTGCGCTTTTATCGCCACATAGAAAAGCGCGAACGATACTGCCGCTCGCGCCATCCTGGCTTACTCTTTTTCCGTCTTTTTTTCTTCTTCCTTCTCGAAGTCTTTCTCGACATAACGCGCCGACGGGCTTTCCTCTTCATCGGCTTCTCCTCGGCTGGCGCCGGGCTGCAAGCCGCTCAAGCCTTCCAATACGGCGTCAGACATCCCGCGCGTGATCACCGTGATGCTCCGAAACGCATCGTCGTTGCCGGGAATAGGATAATCGACGACGTCGGGGTCGGAATTGGTGTCGACGATGGCAAAAATCGGAATGCCAAGCTTGGTGGCTTCCGCCACCGCAATGGCTTCCTTTTGCGTGTCGACGATGAAAATCGCGTTCGGCAGGCGGGTCATATCGCGAATGCCGCCAAGCACTTTTTCCAATTTTTCGCGCTCGTGTTCGTAAGACAAAATTTCCTTTTTCGTGATTTTATCGTACGTACCGTCCGCGCTCAATTTCTCGATATTCTTCAGCCGTTTGATGCTTTTTTTGATCGTGCTAAAGTTGGTCAACATGCCGCCCAGCCAGCGCTCGTTGACATAATACATGTGGCACCGGTCGGCTTCGGCTTTTATGATATCTTTGGCTTGTTTTTTTGTGCCGACGAATAGAACTTTGTCGCCCGAGCGCACGACCTTTGCCAGCGCGTTGTAAGCGAGCTGCAAGCACTCGAGTGATTTCTTCAGATCGATGATGTGAATGCCGTTGCGCTCCATGAAGATGTACCTTTTCATCTTCGGATTCCAACGGCGCGTCAGGTGGCCGAAGTGCGTTCCGGCCTCCAAAAGGTTTTGCAAGCTAACGGTGGTCATTGCAACAACTTCTCCTGTTTTTGGGGTTGAAGTCTCGACTCTCCCAAATTGTTGGCTGAAGGAAAATCGGGACGCCGCCATCCGGCCGCGGGCAAACCAACTGCCCGACCGGCGTGTGTTCCATTATAATGATGGAAACCCCGACGCCGCGGCCAGATGTGTGAGATGTGAACTTGATCCTGGATGCTTGATCCTTGACCTTGAACGACGCCCTACTCCAGCATCGAGTATCAAGGATCCGGCATCGAGTTACCGTTTCGAGAATTGGAATCTTTTGCGCGCGCCTTTCTGGCCATATTTTTTGCGCTCTTTCATGCGCGGATCACGGGTCAGAAAACCGGCGACTTTAAGTTTTTTGCGGAACTCGTCGTTGATTTTGAGCAAAGCGCGCGCCACGCCGAGGCGCATGGCCCCAGCCTGTCCGGTCAAGCCGCCGCCGATCACGTTGGCATAGATATCGTACTTGCCCAGCGTCTCGGTCACTTGCAACGGCTGCTCGATGATCATCTTTAAGGTTTCGCGCTTAAAATAATCCAGCAGCGGCTGCGCATTCACCACGACCTTGCCTTCTCCGGGCAGCAAGCGCACGCGGGCGGTTGAAGTTTTGCGGCGCCCGACCGCATCAAAAGAAGCAACTCGCATTGAAATCCTCTGATTCTTTCAAATGAGTTAATGACAAAATAACCTTTTAATCATTTTGTCTTAGTTTAACACTTCCGGCTTTTGCGCCTGGTGCGGATGATTGGTGCCACGATACACTTTGAGCTTCGTGAACTGCTTTTTGCCCAAACGTGAGTGCGGCAGCAT
The DNA here is from genome assembly GCA_050732275.1 of bacterium. Lineage (GTDB taxonomy): Bacteria > Zhuqueibacterota > Zhuqueibacteria > Zhuqueibacterales > Zhuqueibacteraceae > Zhuqueibacter. The sequence continues at coordinate 6,403 of JBOHQZ010000136.1, read as the reverse complement.
GCCCCAGACCGCATTTTCAATGATTCTTTCCGGCTTGCGGCGCAGCAGGTTTGAAAAAACCTCCTGCTTCAAGCCGCCGGGATAACCGGTGTAGTGCGAATACATTTTGATGTCAGCTTTTTTACCGGTCAAACGCACCTTATCGGCGTTAACCACCACGACGAAATCGCCGACATCCAGATGCGGCGTGAATTGCGGCTTATTTTTGCCGCGCAGCACGCTGGCAATTTTTGTGGCCAGCCTGCCGAGCACCATGCCGTTGGCATCAACCACATACCACTTGCGCGCAATTTCATCGGATTTGGGAATGTACGTACGCAAAGCTCGTTCTCCATAATTAGTTAAAACTCGAATTATAAAATTATGAAATATTGGATTAATAGTCAAGCTCTTTTTCCGGCAAAAAACTTGTAAGCAATGAGCTTATAGGCCAATCGCGCCGCCCAAAAGTCCGCCGCCGGTATGCCGCGCAGGGGCATCAGCTCGACAATATCGCCGCCCACGACCTCCCGGCGGCTGAAAAGCTCGCGCAGAAAATCCAGGGCCTCGTACCAGCCAAAACCGCCCGGCTCCGGCGTGCCGACCGCTGGCATTTCCGCCGGGTTGAAGAAATCCAGATCGATGGTCAAATAGACGCGCGGCCCGACGAGATTGAAAACCTCTTCCATCCACCGCGCCGCACCCATCTGGCGCATTTCGTGGGCATAATAAACTCGTGATGGTGGCTTGAGCCGCTCACGCTCGCCGGCAATGCCGCTGCGAATGCCAAGCCCGACCAGAGGACAAAGTTCAACCACCCGCGCCATAGCGCAAGCGTGGCTGTATGGTGAACCGGCGTACTCGTCGCGTAAGTCGCTATGCGCATCAAGCTGTATCACCCACAGATCCGGATAACGTTCGTACATCGCTTGCACCATGCCGGGTGTTACGGTGTGCTCACCGCCGAGGCCAATAACAAATTTTCCATCGTTCAACAATGCGCGGCACGAAGCCGCAATCTTTTTGACGGCTTGCGCGCCGCCGGCTTTGCCAAAAGCTGGCGCCTTTGTTGTCGCAATTCCAACTTGGCAGGGTTCGAGATTCAACTCTTCATCAAAAAATTCTACCTGTTGCGAAGCTTTGATAATCGCCGCCGGTCCGCGCTTGGTTCCCGAGCCATACGAAGTCGTTGCTTCATAAGGTAGTGGCAAAATCGCCACGCGCGCATTGTTGTAGTTAGATAAATTCGGCTCGAGGCCGAGAAAATTGTTGGGTACTTTGAGATTTGACATTAGTTTTTTTCGTTGCGGTTCCCTTTTCGTTGCAAGTTAAAACGCTATGCGCCCTGCTCTATGCCCTCAGCGCTTTAAAACTCCGGATTCACCCACAATTGCTGCTTATTATAAACCGCAAACACTTTGCCGGTCAGCTCCCAACCGTGAAAAGGCGTGTTGCGCGATTTGGAATAGAATTTCGTTTTGTTGACTTGCCAAGTTTTGGCCGCCGAAAAAAGCATTAGATTCGCTGGCTCGCCCTCTTTGATTTGTATGGGAGGCAAATTGAGAATACGCCGCGGCGCGGCGGTGACTTTGGCAATCACATCGTTGAGCGAGAGCAAATTGGTTTTCACGAGGCGTGTGATCATCAACCCCAGCGCGGTTTCGAGGCCGATGATGCCGAACGGTGCCGCCGGATACTCGACTTCTTTTTCTTCAATGGCATGTGGCGCGTGATCGGTGGCAATCACGTCGATCGTGCCGTCTTGCAGCCCGGCGATCATCGCTTCGACGTCCCGTGCCGAGCGCAACGGCGGATTCATTTTGGTGTTGGTGTCGTAACCCGACAATGCCACGGTTTCATCAGTTAAAGTAAAATGATGCGGCGTCACCTCACATGTGATGCGAATGCCGCGCTGTTTCGCCCAACGAATCAGCTCGAGGGCGCGGGCCGAGGAGAGATGCGCGATGTGAACATGCGCGCCGGTGTATTCGGCGAGCAGAATATCGCGCGCCACGATGATGTCTTCCGCCACCGCCGGCATGCCGGGCAAGCCGAGTTTAGTCGAGTACATGCCTTCGTTCATCGTACCGCACTCGTCGAGCGTCGCCTCTTCCGCGTGCTCGATGATCGGCACCTTCAGCATGTTGGCGTATTCCATCGCGCGCCGCGCCAACTCTGCCGTGGCAATCGCACAGCCGTCGTCCGAAAACGCCACCGCCCCGGCTTCCACCAACTCCGCCATTTCGGAAAGCTCTTTGCCCTCGCGGCCTTTCGTCGCCGCGGCAATCGGATAAACCTCGATCAGAGTGTTTTTCGCTTTCTCAATGACAGACTCGACGATCTCACGCTTATCCATTGCCGGCGAGGTATTAGGCATCGGGCAGGCAGCGGTGAACCCTCCGGCCATCGCCGCCGCGCTGCCCGTTTCAATCGTCTCCTCATCTTCGCGGCCCGGCTCGCGGAAATGCACGTGCATGTCGCACCAGCCCGGACTCAGCACGAGATCGCGCCCATCGATCAGCTCAAAACTCGGTGGCGCGTCAAGATTATTGCCGACTCGCGCGATGACGCCGTTCTCAATCACCACATCGACGTGGCGATCAAGCGATTGCGAGGGGTCGATGATTCTTGATCCGCGAATCAACAGGTTTTTGATTGCTTTTATTTCGATCTTTCTTGGCATCAGAACTTTCTTGCCTCCTAAAGCTTTTGCGAGAGCGGCCAATTTTCATGTTATCCTGTTATTTTTACACACGACCACCCGCCAATCGAGCCGACTGGGTTACACATTCCCATTCATCACCTCCTGCTCGCCGCCGCTTTTGAGGTAGAGCACAGCCATGCGCACGGCGACGCCGTTGGTGACTTGGTCGAGAATCACGGAATACTCGCTGTCCGCCAGCTCGCTCTCCAACTCGACGCCGCGATTGATGGGGCCAGGGTGCATGATCACCACGTCCCGTTTGCAGGCTTCGAGTCGGCGGCGGGTGATGCCGAAGTGCATGGCATATTCGCGCAGCGAGGGCAGCAGGCCGTGCTTCTGCCGCTCGAGCTGCAGGCGCAGCACGTTCACGGTATCGGCCCAGCGGAGCGCCTCATCGACATTGGTAAACACCTGCAAATCCCTCCCAAACGCGGCGGGGATATCGCGGGGTAAAAGGGTAGCCGGGCCGCAGACCGCGACCGCCGCACCCATCGTCATCAGCCCGTGGATATTGCTGCGCGCGACCCGGCTATGTGCGATATCTCCGATGATGGCGACTTTGAGTCCATCCAGCCGCCCGAATTTGTCCATTAACGTCATCATATCGAGCAAGCCCTGCGTGGGATGCTCGTGCTGGCCGTCGCCGGCATTGATCACGCCGGCGTCGAGGCATTGGCTGAGAAACTGCGCAGCGCCCGAAGCCTGGTGGCGAACCACGACCATGTCGATCTTCATCGCTTCGATGTTGCGCACAGTGTCTTTCAGCGTCTCGCCTTTGGCGACCGATGAGCCTGAAGTGGTAAAGTTGATGCTATCCGCGGAAAGCCGCTTCTCGGCAAGCTCGAACGAGATGCGGGTACGGGTGGAAGCTTCAAAAAAAAGATTGACAATGGTTTTGCCACGCAGGGTGGGAACCTTGGGAATGGGACGGGAGAGAACTTCTTTGAATGACTGGGCCGTTTTTAGGATAATGGAAATCTCTTCGCGCTGCACACCTTCCAGGCCGAGTAGGTGTTTAGAGATAATCATTGCGACCTCGAGCAAATTGCAAAGCTACGCCCGCAGCGGGCAAATTGCAAGTGACCCATGTCTGATTGCTGTGCGAGATGTCGATGCCTCAAGCCACTTGAGTTTCACATTATTTTTTCTCATTGAGCGTTTCGACCAAATAAACGCTGTCTTCGCTATCAACGGCTTTCAATTTCACGCGCACTTCCTCGCCGGCGGTGGTTTTGATTTCCTGGCCGATAAAATCCGCTTTGATCGGCAGCTCGCGATGGCCGCGGTCGACCAACACCGCGAGTTGTATGCGCGCGGGCCGGCCGAAATCCATCAGCGCATCCAGCGCGGCGCGTACGGTGCGGCCGGTGTAGAGCACGTCATCCACCAGCACCACGGACTTGCCGTCGATGTCGAAGGGAATATCGGTTTTTTGCACGCGCGGCTTTTTCAGCGAGCCCAGCATGTCGTCGCGATAAAACGTAATGTCGAGCATGCCGAGCGGCAGCCGCCGGCCTTCGATCGGCTCGATCTTTTCGATGAGGCGCTCGGCAATTTGTACGCCGCGGGTGAGAATGCCGACGAACGCCAGATTCTCGGCGCCGCGGTTCGATTCCACGATTTGATGGGCCAAGCGCGACAGCGTGCGGTTCAGCGACTTTTCATCCATGATAACCGCCTTGATTTTATAGTCGCTTGTGAACATGGTCGAATTCAAGCTTTTGCCACACATAAAAAAGGTCTAACATAAAAATTATGGTAGACCTTCAATCCGGACTGCGAAATTTTGAGGTGAACACGCCGGCCACTTCATTACCCGGCTTTTCACCGTTTTTTTATATTGTCTCATTTTGTCTTTGCCCCGTAGTGATGTCTTCTGGATTATTTAAACTGTAACCCCTTTGCGGCAGTTAACCGTTACATAAAATACAAATTTTTTACGAGACTGTCAAGAGGCGATTCAGAGATTTTTTGGCAGTGGCTTTTGCCCTTTTGCGCTTGACTTTTTTGTAACATTTAAAAATTTTGCAGGTCCATTTGCGGGTTTATCGCTTCTCCACCTCCTGCTCCTGCCCAAAAAGATAATGCCAATCCTCATAATTGTTCAAAATATCACGCAACGCCGTAGCCGCCCCTTCGCCGAAAATGCTCTCAATTTTTTCCCACTTGTTTTGAAAAAACAGAGCATTTTCGGCGTGCAAGAATTGGACAAATTCGATAAAGGCGGTAGATTGGGAGGCATAACGAAAATTAAAAACTTCCGTGAGCAGATTGGTCTGGCTGCGTGTCAGCATATTGAACTCGCTTTCGGCCACGCGCATCGCTTCGCGCAAATCACGCTTGCGGGCGGCCCACACGGGAGACTGCGAAACGGCGTCGACGAGCGCTTTCTGGTCTTTCGTCAATAATCGGCCACGCAACACGCCGGCGTTGATCTCATTGAGCAACTTCCCAACCAACCCGGCCTCGGCGAGCAGGTCGGCCATTTCGCCGTAATTCAACTCGCTGGTGGATTGCGGCGGTGACGGCATGTCGGGCAGGCGCAAACCGACTCCGCTTGTCGCTTGAGCCGGATCCGGCGCTTGGCTTGTCAAGCGCATTCCGGGGCCGCTCGGCGGTTTTGGCGCCTTGATTTCACGCGGCGCCGGCTCGGGTGGACGCGGTTGAGGCATGGGCGCAGGGGTTTCTTTTGCTTCTTCGGAGGAAGAAGTGTTGCCGCTCGGTTTCGCCAAAAACTCATTCATGCTCAACACGCGGCCGTCGCTGAGGCGAATCTTGGCGACCTTGGCAATTTCGATGAAGTCGCCATATTTAAACGTCAAGCTTGAAGAGGCGGCTTTAAAATAAACGTAGCCGGAAGCGATGCGTTCGAGCCGGCAGGGAATTTCTTCGCCGCCTTGCAAAATCAGCGTGACCTTTTCGCTTTGCGCATAAGATATAACTGCGCTGCAAATCAAAATAAGCGCTGTGAAGCCGGAAACGCTTTTGAGTTTCATTGGAAAAAGATTATAAAAGTTTGTGATTTCATTTTGTTATGAGCATGCTACTTTAGCTTTTCGATTTCTTCAACGGCCAGCCCGGTCAACTTGGCGATCAGCGCGCTAGCCATATTTTCACGCCGCATGGAACGGGCAATTTCTCGCGCCTTGTTGAGCACCGCGCCTTCGATTCTGCCGCGTTCATCCAACATGACCAGCACGCTGTCTTCGTAATGCTCCAATTCCTTCGGCGTCATATTGGCGCGATTGGCCAGCTCGAAGGCCTTGCGAAACGCCGGCTCGTCCAACTTCGCCGGCACGTGATCCAAATGACGGGTATGCTTGATAAAATAGATCCACTTCTCAATAACGCTTTCCAGTTCCTCTGCGGTTTTGTCAAATTTCGGCAATTCGATAAAATAATAACGAATCTCGTCCAGATAATTATTGCCGGTGATGGTCTCCCGGATTTGATGGCAGGAAAGATAATGGCTGAAATCATCGAACAGGATGAAATCCAGAATGTTGATGGAAATGACCTGATTGAGCTTCGGATAAGCCTCCCCCACCAACAGTTGATTGCTATATGCTTTACTGGCATTGTAAATCACGCGTTTCTCGAAACCGGCAACATAAGCCACTTGCATCTCGACGATGTAGCTGATGCCGCGAACATCGACGCACTTGACGTCGACGTAGCTGGCGCGCATATATTTGGTTTTGGGCGCTTCGTAGGGATTCA
>JBOHQZ010000135.1:0-10875 GCA_050732275.1 bacterium | reverse complement strand
ACCGTACAAACCATAACGCCGGAACCGCGCAGAAGTTTGTAACACAGCGGCACCCAAGTGGGATTTATGCAAACACTGGCGAAACTGTATTCCGCCGCTTCCTGGCAGAGTTTTTCAACTTGTGCTTTTGTCGCCTCGGCTTTTAATAATGTGTGGTCGATAGTTTTGGCCATATCGCCGTGCAAAGGGCCGAGACCAGGATTGACGCCGACACGCGCCGCGCCGTTGCCGACGAAATGCGTTACAACTTCGGTTTTGCAATCCGGACAGACCCAGCACCAGTTGCACTTGGGCGCTCGATGGATGTGACCCAGTTCTTCAGAGATGATGCGGTTGATGCGTTCGTCCAAGCTCATATAGCAACGTCGAGGTTATCAATCACGCCCACAATAACGGCTTGCACCGGAATTTTCGGATTATTGAGCAGCAAGCGCGCCGCGCCGCCTTCACGATTGACCAGCACCAAGTCCTGCGGCCCGGCATCGACTTTATCCAACGCAATCATCGTCTCTCCTTTCGGCGTTTGGCCGTCAAGATCGACCGGTTGCACGAGCAGAAGCTTGTGGCCTTTGAGATGTTGGTTTTTGATGGTGGAGACGACGTCACCCACCACGCGGCAAATGAGCATGTCTGGTCTCTGGTAGCTGGTTCCTTGTTGCTGGTTGTTGGCTTGAGATCAAATACGAGCAACCAGCGACAAGCTTAAAATAAGCAGTTTTGTCCGCAAATGCAAATTGAAATTGTGATAAACTTTCCTTATCTTATTAAAGTTTAATAGGCACAACCAAGCACTCTCTTCACCCTATGAGAACTAAATCGGCCGCTCGAAATATTCTTTGGTTAACATGAAAATTGATCCAACGCTTCCGCAACGTGAATCTCTTGAGGCCGACATTATCGTCGAACAAGAGGACTGCAATCTCGTGATCATTAGTGACTTGCACCTCGGCGAGGGTTATTTGCAAACCCGGCGAGCTTATGCGCGCGCCGAACGTTTCTTTTCCGACGAGGCACTTCGCAATTTTCTCGAAAAGATTCACACCGAAAACATTGAGCTGGCCAAATCAACGCCGCCCAAGCCGCTGAAGCTGATCATCAACGGCGATTTTCTCGATTTCATCCGGGCCAAATCCGTTCCGGACGAGCACGAGCGCCGGCTTTTTTGCAGATATTTTCACCGGCTGGGTTTGACGCAGGAAGAAGATGACTTTGCAATTCAGCCGCAGGAAAACATTTACGGCCTGAAAACCGACCCGCATAAATCGGTGTGGAAGCTGTACCGCATCTGCCAGGGCCATCCGCTCGTGTTCGAAGCGCTCGCTCAATTTATTGCCCGCGGCAATCGGTTGGTGATCATCAAAGGCAACCACGATCTCGAATTTTTCTGGCGCGCCGTGCAGGAGGAATTCATCAAATTGTTGGCAGCCAATTGGCCCACCGGCAATGGCCGGCCATGCTCCGCTCCGCAACGGTGCGCGCGGATTCGCCCCTATGTTGAATTTTGCCAACGCGCTTACATTGTCGAAAATCAAATCTACATCGAGCACGGCCATCAGTATCATCCCATTACCCGCGTCGAGAAACCGTTGCTCAACGCGCGCGAATTGTGCCTGCCCCCTGGCTCGATTTTCAACCGCTATCTAGTCAATGCCATCGATCATCTGGCCCCATTCGTGACGTATATCCGCGGCACTTTTGAAGTGGTTCGCGCTTTAATTATCAGCCATCGCTGGCGCGCGCTGCGGCTTCTCATGCGCCATTTCCCCATTGCCACCAAAATGTTGTTGCGCGGCCATCGCGGCGTGGCGTTCACACTCTTTATCGAAGTTTTTCCCTATCTGTTTGCCATTCTCTATGCCAGCTTGGCGCTCTTCCTGCCGTTGATCTGGAAGGCTTATTCCAATTGGCTGATCCAGCTCACTGGCGCTGCCGGCGAATTTCTGATCAGCCGATGGTTTCTCAATCTCACGCTGGGGATAGGACTCTTCGGGCTTTTGCGAATGCTCACGCAGTTTTTATCCGGGCGCAACTTGACTTTCCGGCTCAAAGAGGCGTTTGCAACGGCAAAGGCGCGTATCACGGACGGAACGAACACGGATTCAGTACACGGGCACGGACGTGCTGACGGGAGCAGTAAACCTCAATGGCGAAATAAAATTTCGCGGGCGCGACAACGGGTGAAAAAATTTCTGATTCTTGGCCACACGCACCAGCCGACGGTGCAGCCTTTGGATGAGAATTGGTGGTACATCAACACCGGCACCTGGATTCCCGTCATCGAGCACGGTTATAATCCCATTCACGCAAAAATCACGCTGACCTTCGCGTACTTCATGCGCCGGGCCAATGGCACTTTTGATTTCGATCTGCGTTTTTGGAATGACGACAAGGGGCGGAGCGAGAGATTGGTGGTGTGGGAGAGTGTGTAGAGAAAATGAAAAGGCGGCATCTTGCGCACAAATGCTGCCAAACTTTAAAAAACTAAATACTTGAGGTTGGATGGGGTTGCGTGGACTCAGGGCCGCCGTGTGCCAGCGGAGGCCACGTGACGCGCACTTGAGATTTTATTTTCGCCGGATTGAGGCCTAGCTATTGTCATCAGAAATGATGACGACCTGCCTAGCACGTAGGCAACGACGCGAGGGAAAAGCAGCCCCAGATTTTTGCCCTCATAATAACCGTGCTCAATTGGTTGGCCGGTGGCAACTACCCATCCGGCGCCATATTTGTATTCAATCAGTGTCGGCTGGCTGGATTCATTCACCATATAAATCGTAGTTCCAACCGGTAAGCTGGTGAAAGATTCATGGCTGGCATAATTGTGCTCGACAATGCTTGGGAGACCTTTAACCAAAGGCAGTGAAGGGTCAGTCACATAATTGAATTTGTCATAATCGAAAACCGTGGTGATATTGCCAGGGATAATAACGCCGGCAAAACGCATATCACCGCCAGGCGTATTGGGGTCATTGTTGAACCATCCGCGATCACAGGCTTCCCAAAAAATCGTGCCGCCATTATAGACAAAGTTTGCAAATCGCAGATTATTGGCCGAATAATTATTATAAAAAGTCTGATCCTGAGAGTTGCCAATAATGATGAAAGATTCGCCTGGAAAAAAAGGTCGCGTTCGCATTTGCGTAGAAGGGAGAATCTCAAATTGATTGAGACCGGGCCCCGCCGTAACGCCGTTAGCAATCAAAAGATCTTCGATACGGACGTTTTGCCAGGGCAAAACGTCGCGGAAAATGATGATGTGTTTGCCGGAAGCAAAACCGCCGGAGACGTTGACCACCGTATGCGTGATCGCCGTCAAGCCTTGACCGTCGCGCGCTTCCAGAAAAACGGCATAGGACTCTCGTTGGGAATAGGTATGCGTGGCGCGCTTGTTTGTTGACCAACTCGTATCCCACTGGCGGTCACCATCAAAATCCCAGCGCACTTCAATATTTCCCACGGGGTCAATGTCGTCGGTGGTGTTAGAAGCATCAAACGTAAAAACCGTGGCGACATCTCCTGCCAGCGGAGAAACGTTAAAGCGGGCATGAGGAGGGCTGTTGGTGCCGCATTGGCTGAAATTACTGCCGTTCTTGTTGATGCAATAATCTACAACCGGTGGCGCTGTCACCCAATCATAGATAAACGGCACTTGCTCGTTTCCAGCCGTAATAATTTTGAAGGCCACCGACATAGCGCCGGCGATTTTAGCAACCTCTTCCATAAATTTACCCGAGACCGCTTTGAATCCGGCCAACTCCAGCCATAATCCGATCGACTGCGCATTTTTCTGGACAAAACCGACCAGCGCCGCAAAGGCATCCAAGGGTTTGCCTTCGGCGATAAATTGTCCGATTTCATAAATAGTTCCGACGGTTGCAGTAAACTTTTGCAGATTCCCAATGCTGAAAAAAGCTTCATTATCCAAAAAAGTCCAACCAATGAGTATGTCAAAAACAAAACCGATTCCCTTCAAAGCGTTGGCTTGAAAAGCGTATCCTTCCGGCGTGGCGGCCAACATGCGGTTGCGATCAAGGCCCGAACGGGTTCCAGACTCGATGCGGAGATAAAATTGGCCGCTGCCAATTGTGTGTGGCGTGCGTGTCGGTTCTGTTAAAACTACGGGCGGCCAACCCAATCGCACGGTTACCAGGCTCTCTTTGGCCGGTAAACTGGCTATCTGATCAGGAGTGCGATTTGAATAGCTGCCATTAAAAATACCGGCAAAGTAATAGATGGTGCGAGGATTAACTAAGATAACATTATTGCCATCACCGTTCTCGATTGTTGGCCCGCTGGCAACACCAGCCGACGACAAGGTTTCGCCGGGATAAACAGTGGACGAAGTTCGTATGGCTTTTAAAGTGCCATTGCCAATTTCAACGGCAAGTTGATAAACCTCAGGATGAAGCGTCGCATCGAGAGCTTCATCCGGCGCCGTCTGCACGAGCTGATTGAGTCGTTGGACGAGTTCGCCAAATCGGACATGTTGGACCGCGCGCTGCGCCATTTGCTCTCGCGCCGTTTTGCCAACCCCAAACAACATCGGATTAAGCATGATAAGAGAAAGCGCCGTCGAAGTCGTCGAAAGACGGGTTTGGGCCGAGTCGGGAGAAAGATAACCAAGTAAAATGGGTTTGCCGCTCGTTTTACTTTGGGCATAAAGGAATTGCTGTTTTTGACCGGCGACAACAGCGCCTGCAAACGTTCCGGCGGCTGCAACATCAGTTTTCCCTATTGCCGACACGACTTCCATTTGATTGGCTTGAATGGCTGCGCCGCCCGGTAAAACCAGGCTGCCGGAAAGTTGCCGCGACGGCAGTGGCTGCACGCCGGATTCCGGCGGCGAAACGGGGTTTTTGCCTTTATTGCAACTCCACAAAAGCGCCGCAAGGGTAATGCCCAATATGAAATATTTTTTCATATGAAACCTAAAATGACTGTATCCTAAACTGAGCGATTCTGTTTTCAGAAAGTGCAACAAACCTTGTATTTGGCATTTCGAGCGAAGTGAGAAATATTTCATTCAACAGATCCTCGCTTGCGCTCCCAAGAACAGCCCCTTTGTGTCATTGCGATTCCCGCGCTTTTTTGCGGGATGAAGCAATCTCATTCTCCGCCAGAGATCGCCACGTCGGACGACAAAAAGCATCGTCCTCCTCGCGATGACAATCCAGGTGACTGTTCTTCCCGAAAGAATGGCGCTCAGGCCATGTACCACTCGGAATAACAGACATCGCTCAACTTAGGTGAAGGTTATTTTAGATAAAAAAAATTGCAAAGCGGCTCAACTCAAAACTGAAATGAAGTCGCCAGTTTGATGCCGACGTTCCCTTTATCAATGACCGGTACAAGAGTAAAATGAGCATTCCATCGTTTAGCCGATGGCCCGGCATCAAGCACAGCATAAAGCCAGGCTCCCGCCGCCACAGCCGCAGAACCATACCAAATAGCTTTAATCATTCCCGAAGTTCCTGTGCCTTCCGCTAAGTCGCTGAAAAAAGGATCGCCTTGAATCTCATCTTCCCACGTCCACGGCCCATAGATTACGACAAAGGTCATCGCACCGGCATACAATCCCAAGAGGGCCGCACCCTTTTCCGTTTCATTTGTATAAAGATGTCCTACACCCGGCAAGATGATTGACATGCTCGTAGCCAAAGCAGGGGATTTTGTTTGGCCGAATGAAACTGGTGCAGTTCCAATTATTATGACAAATAGAACAACAACGATCACAGATCGAGACATAATTTGCTCCTTTCTGACAAAAATTTTAGAGAATTTTTCGCAAGATATTCTCTTCCCGAAAACATCAAAATCTTCGGAAAGAATAGGAGATTAGCTTAATAAACCTTTTTGGTGCGTAGTTCCTGCGACTGTTTGGTCACGAGTTCAATCTCCTCTCGCGCGAAATAAGCATCGGCTTTGCTTAGCGCTGTTTTGTAGGAGGTTTCTAACAATTGTGCAAGGGCGGCGTTGTAAGCCGCAACAAAGGCCTCGTAGTTTTTGGCTGAGCAATCCACTTGAGTAGGCTCAATATCCACCCTTTTAGCCCACATCTTCTGCATCGAAAGAGGCTCCCACAATTCAAAATTTATGAAACCTTGCGAGTTGCACGGACCATTCCATATTTGAATCTCCTTGGTGCCAGAACCACCGGCCAGTGCGCTTCCCCAGTCGGTTTTCGTAACTGTCTGAGCCTGTGGATAGTTTAAAATAACATTGATAATCGGCATTAGAAGCAAATCACTCTGCTTCTTTTGTGGAAATGTCATTTCATCTACGGTTGCAAATGGCCCCACGACCTTGAAGCCACGGTTCACAATAAGCTGTTCAATTTCTTTCGCCAAGGAAGCTCGGAACATCTTAGCCCACTCATGTTCTTCTCCACCTGTCGACGTGGTTCCATAAGAGGGATTGATTAACGCAATACTAATGTCGGAAAGAACAGATTGCGTAGAACCCATCGTTGAAGTGAATTTAGGGAAATTGGGAGTGTGTACTGTTTTGACCGGCTTGCTGGCTGCACAGCCAAGAAGCCCGAGCGCAATCGCGCAACTTGATACTCGAATGCTTTTTTGAAACATAGTAACCTCCATAAATTGAGTAAAGGTTAAGCGCCGATCCGGACGAGCCGGAAAGTGCATAGTTACTTACTCCTCCGAAACGTTATCACATAATAAAGCGTGTATTCCGCCTGACGGCCAAACAGCGAGCCAAGGCATCCAGGCCGTGCCATAACACCAACCTCATCAACACGGTAAAATTCCCACCCTTCGGCAGTTTTGCTGTTGGCGATTGATTCCAGATACGCCGCCGCTTCGTTGCCGCGTTGCTCTTTCATCTTAACCGTGACATCTTGAGGGATTTGGACCATCTTGTACTCATAAGCCATTTTTCGTTCTCCTATTTTAATTGTGCCATAGCGACATTGAATGATAAACATACAGGCGAGCCACTGTGTTACAATCTTACCCAAGCCGTCCCCCTTGCGGCTCGGGTAGGGAAATTTTATTACATTCGATGCGCCGATAGGTTGGCGGCGACTACACATTTACAATATGCGTATAATCGTTCTTTTGAATCCAGCTTGACAACGTTGTCACAAGGTTGTTTGAAATCTTTCTCTATTTAACAGCATTCTTTGGATTTTCTCGCGTCGAATTCCCTTGCGGAGCCACGCCCGTGTTTTTTTCAATATTTGTCAGCTTGCTGAGAATGCGGCCATTGGTGATGAGCAACAATCCAATGGGAATGAAAATCACACCGGCGATGGCGAGAAAAGCCAGGTTTTGCAAATCCGAAAAGCCAAGCAGCAGGCTGATCATCGCGCCGCCCGTCAAGAGCCAACCCAGCGCAGCAACCCATTTGCCGGCGTGATTGCGCCTTGACGGCGAACCTTTACTTTTTTGAGGCGCCGCTATTTGCGCTTGCAAAGGCCAAAGCGAAGAGGAAATCATAAATTATTCTATCATAGCATGAGCGTTTTTGACGGAAAGGCCAAGCTGCCGCACCATAGAGTTCGACAAGATTTTAAAAGACAAACGACATGCCAACAAGACTCGCAATGATCGAGAGAACGACAACTTGAAGATTAAAGGGTTAACGTAGGCAAAACAAACGAAGTAAAATTTGAGAGAAGTTATTTGTTGCATTGAAGCAGCATCGATGGCCATTTTAAAATGTAACTGGACATGTATTTTATGCAATTATTGGTGTTGCATGAAAGCAACGAACCGGAGCAAGATTGGTGAGTGGGAGAGTGGGAGAAAAGGTGAGTAATTTATCACTTCGGTGGCGTTTCATCACGATCTGATTTCATATTGAGAACCCGATAAATCGTCGTGCGGTTGACGCCGGTAGCTTCAGCCGCCTGCGCAATATTGCCGTCATGGCGTGCGACGTGTTCGTGAAAATAGTCCTGTTGAAATTGTGCGAGCAATTTTTCTTTGGCTTCTTCATAGGGAAATTCAAAAAACGGTTTGAAAAATTCATCACTCTTGGCGGTCGGGGTGAGCGAAACGCGCAGATGCGAGCGGTCGATTTTGCCGTCTTTGCTGAACAAGACGAGATTCTCAATCTCGGTGTACAGCTCGCGGACGTTGCCGGGCCAATCGTAACGCCGCCAGGTTTCCATGAGATCGCCGGGAATTTGCGGAAGCGGCCGGTGCATCATGACACTGTGATAGCGCAGGTAATATTCGACCAGCAGCGGAATATCGCTGCGGCGCTCGCGCAGCGGCGGCAAATGCAAACGAATGTGGTTGAGACGATAGAGCAAATCGTGGCGGAACCGTCCGGCTTTAGCGGCTTCTTCCAACTGTTGATTGGTAGCCGCGATGACGCGCACGTCGGCGCGCTGTTCGCGTTGTCCGCCGACGCGGCTAAAAGTGCCATACTCAAGCGCACGCAAAATTTTCGGCTGCGAAGCCATCGGCAAGTCGGCAATTTCGTCAAGAAAAAGCGTGCTGTTGTTGGCTTGCTCGAATTTTCCCTTTTGCGTTTGGATAGCGGAAGTAAACGCGCCACGCTCGTGCCCGAAAAATTCACTCTCAAAAAGCTCGGGCGAAAGATTGCTGCAATTGACGATGACCATCGGAAAATTGGCGCGCGGGCTGCGGCGATGAATTTCGTGCGCGATCAATTCTTTGCCAGTGCCGGTTTCGCCGGTGATGAGCACTGAACGATCGGTTGGCGCGATGGTTTCCAGATCGGCAAAGAGACGGCGAACTGCCGGGCTTTCGCCGATGAACTTGGGGTGTTGGCGCTCCATCTCCTCGCGATAAGCCCGGCGCCAGGGAAGATTTTGCAAGTGCTGATTGATGAGCAAGCGCAGCTCTTTCAAGCTCGGCGCTTTGTCGCAATAATGCGCGGCGCCGAGCTTGCCGGCCAAATGCGCCGTTTCCAAAGAGACATGTTCGGTGACCATAATCGCCGGCACATCGGAATCGAGGCGTTTGAGCCGGCGCAGCGTTTCGAGTCCATCGATGCCACGGCCGAGCTTGAGGTCGATCAACACAAGATCGATCGCGCTCTCGGAAAATTTGCTCAAGCCCTCTTCGCCGCTATGAGCAGAAATCAGGAAAAACTCCTCGCCGGCAAGCGCGCGAACGTCTTCGGCGAATTGGGGGTTGTCGTCGATGATGAGAATGGAGTGTTTTTCGGGTTGAGAATTCATAAGATTGTCCTACTATTTTGAAATGAAGCAAGCTTTGCAAATTTTGACGGCAAGATTGCCTATACTATTCTTTTTCCGTTTTCAAACAAATTCGCACCGTCGTGCCTTTGCCGATTTCACTGGCAAAAACGAAAATTTTGCCGCCGTATTTTTCAATACGCTGGCGGGCGTGATAAAGCCCGAAGCCGCCCTTGCCGCCGGGTCGCGTCGTAAAGCCGAAACGGAAAATTTCCTCCCACAGATTTTCCGGAATGCCTTTGCCGTTGTCGCTGATGTCGACTTGCACTTCATCCAGATGTTGGCGCAAAGCAATATCGATTTGACCGGCGCGGCCATCGAGGTGGCGCAACGCATTTTGCACGAGCTCATCAAGAACGTAGATCAAGTCTTCGGCGGTTATTCTGGCCGGGGGTAAAAGCGGTGGCGCCAACAATTGCACGCGCGGCAGATCGTTCCGGTGAATAAAATCGGCGATGACGATGGCCGGTTCGACGCGCTGGCTTTTACTCAACTGCTTTTGTATTGCGGGGATGATTTCGCGCAGTTGTTTTTGCAGCGCGCCGGCAGCGGTAAATTGGGCCCGGTCTAATTTTTCTGCCGCAGCGAGCTGGCGCTGCAAATCCGCCAGCGCCTTTTTAAATTTTTTCCACACTGTTTCCAAACGGAAAGCCAGATCCATCGCAAAATTATTGCCATACTGATAGGTCAAAATCGCGCGAATTTCGTGATTAAGAAAATGCTGCAAGCCACCAACCACCTCGGCAAGTTTTTGCCGTGCGGCTATCGGTAAATCGCTGCCGGTTTCGAGATTTTCGGTAAATAAAGCCAAGCGATTCATCAATTGATGAATAAGCGAGCCGTGACCGAAAGCGTTGAGACGGATTTGCAGCATTTCAATCGAGGCGGGCCGGGCTTGGTAAAGACGCCGGCCGCGCCAAACAATAATCATCAATGAAGTCAAGCCGAAGCTTACGAGGAGCGGACGCGCGACATACCAAGCTTGGGTTTGGGCGAACCAAAGTATAAGGCACGTCAACAGGCTGGCGCTAAAGATGATCGCAAGCCATTTTTGATCGTTATCGGATAAACCAAGCACTTTTTTGCTTAACCACAACACCGCGGCGAGCAGTATCGCGCCGAGGCAGAGCACAGCGAGACGTTGGCGACTGCGATACCCGAAGAGCAAATTGGCTAACGCACGCCGGGTTTTGATCATACTCGCGGCAAGTCCATCCAGCTCGGCAACAACACGACGTTCGCCGCTGCTTAAGCCGCGCACTTCCCTTACGATTCCAGAAGGAAAAATGATTTTGGCGTTGTACGTTTCTTTCGGCGCGACGCCAAAATGCGCCAGTTTGGCCGGGCTGCAACCATAGCTGTTGGCGGATTCGATCAGGCGCGAGCCTACCAAGCTATCCGGCTGGCCCATTTTGCCGGATCGATAGAGAAAAACTCGCGCGCCGACGGCGGATCGGTTGCTAACGCGACCCTCGGGAAAAATTTGAATAGCAGAATTGGGCGCATTCAATCCATTTTTAAAAACGAACAATCCCACATCATAATTGCTCACCATCACGTCTAAGTCGGCGTCGTCATCAAAATCAAAGGCGAGCGTGCCGGAACTGTTGCCGCCAAACAGCCGGCTATTATTCAACATGACGTCGCCTTGCATCTCCCCCAAGTCGAGATAAGCGCTGAGC
>JBOHQZ010000134.1:0-10932 GCA_050732275.1 bacterium | reverse complement strand
CTTGCAATCAAAAAGTTGGAGGCTTTTGAAAACCCCATAAAAGCCGCATAAATATTGAGCGAAATGAAACTCATCAAAAAAATCTTTGCTTTTTTTGCACTGATTTGACTATAAAGGGACTAATAAGCGGGATATCATCTCGCTGGCGTATGATGAGCAAAGAAACACTTTTTATATTGGTGCGTTGGATGGAGTCTTTTGTCTGAAAGACCCTTTGAGCGCGCCAAGAATGCCTTATAAATTAAATTGACCAGCATATATTTTTAGACGTTCGTATCCATAACGAAAGAACACGATGTCGAATCGCCGAGTGACGACATCTTTTGCTCCATAAACAAAAACCATTTTAAGGAGGAATGATCTTGCCAAATATGAAGAATAAAAAATTCACCTTCAGAATACTTCTTGCCTTTTCACCAATTCTGCTGCTGTTGGCGGCGGAAGGTGTGCTGCGCCTGTTCAATTACGGCGGCGACCGCTCGCTGGTCGTCGAGCGCACCGTTAGCGGCAAAAACGTATATGCGTTGAATGAAAACGTGACGCAGCGTTATTTTGCCCAAAAAGATATCGCGCCGGCGGTTTATGCGGAGCAGACTTTTGTCAAAGAGAAACCGGATAAAACTTATCGCATTTTCTGCTTGGGCGAATCGACCACGCAGGGATTCCCGTACCCGCCGAACATCAATTTTCCGGTTTTTCTCGAGCAGCGCCTGCAAACGCTTTTTCCCGACCGCCAATTCGAAGTCATCAACGTCGGCGTGCCCGCCGTCAGCAGCCACGTTGTGGCGGATTTTGTGAAAGAGTTGGTGAATTATCAGCCGGACCTTTTCCTTCTTTATATGGGGCACGATGAATTTTATGGCGCCTTGGGTTCGGCCTCGACCGCAGGGCTTGGCCGCGATCGGGCGCTACAGCGATTCAAAGTTTATAAGTTGGCGCGCGATTTCGTGCAAAGCACCGCCGCGCCTTTTCAAGGAAAAGATGCAACGAACGGCAAAGATAAGACGTTGATGGCGCGCATGATCGGCAAATCGAATATCGATATTGCCAGCCCGGAGCATCAACGCGCCATCCAAAGCTTCATCGACAATCTGCTCGAAATCGTCGAAGTGGCGCAGCGCCGGCAAGTCAAGATTCTCGTGAGCACGCTGGTGAGCAATCTCAAGGATCACGTGCCGTTTGAAACCGCGCTCATTCCGCCGCCCAAACAGATCACGTGGGATAATTACGCCACGCAAGGCGATAAGCATTGGCAAAAAGGCGACAGCGCCGGCGCGGATTTTCTTTATCAGCGCGCGCTGGAGATTTTTCCGCAATCCGCGGATGCGAATTTTATTCTGGGTCGCCGGTATTTGCAAATCGGCAATCGCGCCAAAGCCCGCACGCTGTTCGAGAACGCTCTCGATCTCGACCTCATGCCGCTGCGGGCGCGCACCGAATTTAACCGCGCGTTGCTGGCGCTTTGCGCCGACAAGAAAGTGCCGGTCGTTCCCATACACCGGATTTTCGATCTCAATTCGCCGGGCGGCATTCCCGGCCTGGAAGTTTTCACCGAACACGTGCACCCGAACCGCCTCGGCTATTTTTTGATGGCCAAACAATTCTGCATCAGCATGCACGAAAACGATTGCGTCGCGCCGCGATCACAGTGGGATTTGGAGCGCAATCTCAGCGATGAGGAATATTGGCGCAACGCCGCGGCCACGCCTTTGGACGATGCCATCGGCAGGATGCGCGTCGAATTGCTGCGCAAAAGCTGGCCGTTCCAACCGACGGAATTGCCGGATTCGCTCCGCCTTCCCAAGCTGGCGACGCCAATCGATTCGATCACGTACGATCACGTCAGCGGTCGAATTGACTGGGCGACGGCACATCAAAAAGTGGCAGAGTTGCTGGCGCGCCAACGCCAGTACGATGCCGCTAAAAATGAGTACAAAGCCGTGCTCGGCGTCGAGCCGGAAAATTTGGATGCACATCTGGGGATCGCCGGGCTTTACGTTTTGCAAAAAGAATTTGACGGCGCGGCGGAGTGGCTCAAAACCGCCATGAAATTGCACCCGGCTTCGCCGTATCCTCCGGCGCGTTTGGGAATGGTGGCGCTGGCCAAGCAGGACAACGAGGCCGCCGTCAATTATTTTACACACGCCAAGGTTTTGCAGGAAGCGGGTAAAGCAATGCCGCCGGCGGAATTTTTGGAAGTGAAGTATCATCTCGCCGCCGCGTACGCATTTGCCGGCGAGCGGCTCAAGTCCAAAACTCTGCTCCAGCAAATTTTGAAGGAAAACCCCTCTTACGCGGAAGCGCAGCAATTGATCGATCAATTGTAAACACACAACCAAGAGCGAGGCTCGGATGACTCCCCCCAAATCCTTATGGATCGCCGCGTTGATCGGATGGAATGCCGCCAGCAGCTTGTCGCAAACGATTGCCGTCTCCGGCACGGTTCGCGATGCCAATACCTATCGCGAGATTCGCGACGTCAATGTTTATGTGAAAGGAACGCCAAAGGGCACGGGCACGGATTTCGCCGGGCGGTTCGAGTTACGCGTGGCGGAGAGCGCCCGGACGGACGTGTTGGTTTTTCAACACGTGGCGTACGAGCCGCGCGAATTTCTGTTAGATTCCGCCAAGACGATGCGCTATATTTACCTGCAACCGCGCGTCATTTCGTTAAAGGGAATTGAAGTGCAGGAGCAGTCGGGCCGGGGCTTGGAGATCGAAAAAGATTTGCCGCAAGTCACCTCGCTGATTGAAGCCAAAAGCTTCGAGATTCGCGGCTACGTGGACGCCGGCGACCTGCTGCGCACGGATCACAGCGTGCAGGTGGAAGAAAATCTTAGCGGCAAAAAAACGGTGGCCATCCGCGGCGGCAACCCGGACGAAGTCGTGGTTTTGTACAACGGCGTCAAGCTCAACAGCGCTTACGACAACGTCTTCGATCTCTCGCTGATCGATCTGGAAGACGTCGAGCGCTTCGAGATCATCAAGGGCAGCAACACCGCGTTGTACGGCCCGGATGCATTCTCCGGCGTGATCAATATCGTTCCCAAAGTGCAGCAAGACTACACGCTGCGTTTTCAGCAGCGGCTCGGCACCTATCGTTCCGGCAATTGGGGCTTGCACTTTCATCAGCACTTCAAGAGCCTGTTTGGCTCCTACAGCTTGAAGCGTGGCGGCACGATCAGAAATATCAGCGATGCCGCCAATCCCAACGGCGTGCTGGAAAACACTTCATTGCACCATACGGCGAATCTGGGCTATCATTTTTCCATGCAGCCCGACGGCAGCCCGGCGAACACGCTCGGCGCGATGTACGTTTACTCGACGTTGGATCACGACAACAGTTTCGACAACAAAAGCCTGTCCAATTTCAATCATCTGGGCTCGCTCAAATACACCGGCGATCTGGCGAAATTGAAGGGCCTGGATCTGTCGGTTTCGCTGCGGCGATTGGACGAGCAACAATTTCCGAGTCTGAACCGGGATTTGCCGCAACGGCGCATCGACGATCGCGCCATACACGTGGATGCGGAGAAGCGTTTGAAGATTCGCCGGTCGGAGATGGTGCTGGCCTATCAATTTGAACAAGCCAAGCTCGATTTCGTCGATATGATCACGACGCGCACGCCGCAATTGCGCACGGTGGAGACTGCCGGCGAGCTGCAAAGGCGGCATCACGGCCTGGTGGCGATCGCGCAATTTCGCGGCGACGCCGGCTCGGAGTTTTTTCAAACCATCGATGTGGACGCCAGCTTTCGCCACGATCGCGTGGAGGATGAGCAAGACTTGCGAACCACCCAAACCAATCTGCCGGGAAGCGCCGCGGAGATTTTCAAGCAAAATGCCTGGCAAGAAACCATGCTGAAGGTGGCGATGAAAATCTCGGGGTATCGCGAAGATTTGGCGTTCACCGGCCATTTTAGCTTCGGCAAAAATGCCAAATTCCCGACGTTGTTTCAGCAAATCAGCTCGCCGGATATACCGGGCGCCCTCGCGAACCGGCCCGGCCTCGATCCGGAAAAGAATCGCAGCGTGGAAGTCGGCGTCGAGATCAGCCGGGACATTCGTGGCGAATCCGTGCTCTACGGCTGGCAAACCTCCGCCAATTATTTTCAGAATTATTACGACAACAAATTCCGCATGTTCGCCGTTCCGGATGATCCGCGCACGTTTTACGACAATGTGCAAAACGCCCGCATCTCCGGCGTCGAGGGCAAGACGAGCCTGTTTATGTTGCGCAAGAAAGTGATGTTGAGTTTGGGGCTGTCCCGCTATTTTATTTCCGAGAAAGCGGCTTTCCCGTTCAAAGCCGACTCCAAATTCACCTTGACGCTCAACGTTGACCACGCCGGCTATTCATTTCAGGCGCACTGGTTCAAAGAGGGCGAGCAGGTCGGCTGGCTGCGCCAGAATTTGCCGGGAACGTCATTGTTCAGGTTCATCGAGATTCCGATTGACGGTCATACGAATCTCGATCTTCATCTCGGCAAACAATTCGAGTTCGGCAAGCTCAAGCTCTTCGCCAACGCCAGCGGCCGCAATTTGTTGAATGATGATCTCTTCTTACAAGGTTTGGCTCTCCGCGACCGGCGTTTTTATATGACTTTGGGCGCGCAGTATTGAGCAATTGATTATTGAAGACGAAAAAAAGTAAAATTTAGTGATTTGAAGCGGAGTGCGAGACTTTAGTTTCGCCATGCTAAAGCATTGCACGCCGATTTTTGTATTGGTAAATTAATATGCAAAAGATGAAACTCTTTCTGCCGCCACTGTTGTTGGGAATCTATTTGCTGCTGTTCTTCGGCTGCACCAAAAGTCCGTTCTCCGAAGATAAAACCGGTTTGGGTACGCGGCAAATCCGCGGCACGGTTGCTCTTGCTGACGGCGCCAGTCCCGGCGGTGTTTATGTTTGGCTGCCGGGGGGCGAGGTCGGCGCGTACACGGAGGCGAGCGGCAAATTCCAATTGACGCTGCCTTCGCCTTCGGATCAGGGCACCCCGGGCGGCTTGAACGGCGTTTTCACGGTTTATTTTTACCTGGCGAATTATCATCTCGATTCCGCCAAGGTTTTCATGCGCGACGGCGTTTTCGTTTACGAAAAGGGCGACGTCAATAAAAACGGCGAATTGAATGCGACGCGGCGCATGCAACGGCTGCTGCAAATCAGCACTACGGTGCAAAGATTCACCTCGCCGCGAACCACCGCCGACAGCACGGTCGTGCGGGTGAGCATGCAAGCAGACGCCAATTCCGTCACGGTGATTTTTCCCAACGCTTGTTCTGATCGGGAATGCCCGGATCATCGCATCGGCGCCGTGCTGCTCAGAAATATCGCTTCCAACGAAATTTTTGTGGTGCAAATGTCTCCGGGTGCTAATTCGCGCCATGTGGTTACGGTCGGGCGCTCGCCGGTCACGCGCTCGATGTATTTTTCGCTGACGCGGGTTTTTATTCCACCGGCGGTATACGAAGTGATTCCTTATTTGCTGATCGAACGAGCCGAGCTGCCGCCGGGCTTGCTGGCCAGCCTCGGCCCCAATGTTCTGGCGCTCGGGCCGGATTATCTCAAAATTCCTTTTCGACGCGAAGGCGGCCGGCTGGAGGTGGCAAGATAATTGTAGTCACTTTTTTTCATATCTCAGAGAGGAGGCGTCTATGAAACTCGCCAAATTCTTTGGAGTTTTTTTGCTGCCGCCGCTCGTCTACGCGCAGCAAGGTTGGGAGCTGAGAATCAATGGGCTGCCGAGTAAGGCGTATTTATCCGCTGTGGCGTTGGCCGATCCACAGAATATTTGGATTGCCGGAAGCGGGGGCGGCTGGAAAACCAATGATGCCGGAAAAAATTGGATTGCCATTAGCGCGCTGCCTGCCGGCAGCGGCATAGTGAACGCTCTTGCCGCGCGCAGCTCGCTTCATGCGTTGGTGGCAACAACGAAAGGGGAGATTTTCAAAACCTCGGATGGAGGGCGCAATTGGACGAAAGTTTTTCATCATCCGTCCGTCACCAATTTTTTCAACGACCTCGATATGCTGGATGATTCGACCGGCTATGCGATGGGCGATGCGCCCAATCAATCCAGCCGGCCGGGCTTGGTCAAAACTTCCGATGGCGGCAGAACCTGGGCCGTCGTGAATAACAATCTCCCGTTGGGAGGGCTGCAATATGACGGCAGAACGTATTTCATCGATCCCCGGACCGGTTGGACATACATCGCGAACCGGGGCTTGTATAAAACCAGCGACGGCGGCATTACCTGGAATGAAATGTCATCGGCCATTCCCGGCTTTAATACTTTATTTTTTGTCAATGACTCGCTCGGATTTCACACCAAGATTGCGAGCACGAGTGCGGAGGTTTTTAAAACAAAGGATGGCGGCAAAACGTGGCGAAAAACGCTTTCCGCACCGGGAACTTTAACCGAGGTTATTAACTTCGTCCGTTGCGCCCCGGGCGGAAAAAGAATGTGGGCCGGCGGAATGGAGGTCTATGCCAGTGATGATCTGGGAGAAACCTGGACGCTGCAAATCGGCCGGCAAAATATTCCGCCGTGTTCGCCCTCCGCCGGGCAGTTTGAAGATGCCGCGTTTATTAATGATGATATTGGCGTCGTGGCCGGCTCTTGCCCGGCCGTGTTTTACACGACGACAGGCGGCCTCGTTACGTCCGTGGATGAATCGCAAAGCGCGCCAAGCGGTTTTGTGCTGAAACAAAACTATCCCAATCCCTTGCGCACTTTGACCACGATCCCATTCGAGCTGCCGGTGCCCATCCGCGTGACGCTTAAAATTTTTGATATGCTCGGCCAGGAGATCGCAACGCTTATCGATGACGAAAGGCCGGCCGGAAAACACGAGGCCAAATGGAATGTCGCGCCGTTTCCAAACGGCGTCTATTTCTATCAGTTGCAGGGGGGGAATTTGACCAGCGTGAAGAAACTCGTTTTGCTGCGATAAGTTATCGGCGTTCAGTAAATGTTCAGCCACGGCCAAAGCCGTAGCCGATCGGATAGTTAGCTGAATGACTGCGACGCATAAAATTTAAGGATGAAGCCCAGCATGAAAATCTCGCCCTGTCTTGCCGGCGTTTTACGCCTCGGGGTTTGGCTTGCTCTGTTTTGGGGATGTACGAAAGCGCCATTTGGCGAGGAAGAAATCGTGCTCAGTTCCCGGCAAATTCGCGGCCGGGTGGAGTTGAGCCGCAGCCTGAATCCGCAAGGCGTTTTTGTCTGGCTCGACGGCGTTGACATTGGAACGCGGACGGATAACAACGGCCGGTTTACCGTAACGCTGCCGGCGGTGGAAGACCAAAGCGCGCCGGGCGGAACGAGCGGCGTTTTCAATCTGTATTTTTATTTGGCGAATTTCACGCTGACGACGACACCGGTGGTTTTGCGCAACGGCGTCTTCGTTTACCCGCAGGGCGAGATTAACCAGGACGGCGAATTAAGCCGGCCGAAATTCATCCCGGAGCTTTTGCACATCGAAATTGTTGTGACGCCGCCGATCATGGTGGCGCCTGGTTTAATCGACACCGCGCTGGTGGAAGTCAAATTGAGCGCCCTGGAAGATTCCGTCACGGTCGTTTTTCCCAGGTCGATCCCGGGCCGGCTTGGCGCTATATTTTTTCGAAACGTCTCGTCCGGAGCGATTTTGGTGCATCCGTTATTTCCCGGCCTGACCCTTGAACAAACCGAGGCTGTTGGGAAAACCGCGTACACGACGATTGCGATTTTCAATCCGGCGCGGATGCGTTTGCCGGCGGGGAAGTATGAAATCATTCCTTATCTGCTGGTGAAACATGCGCCGGTTCCGCCGGCGCTGCTTGCCAAACTGGGTGATCAAGTCGAGGCGTTGGGGCCGAATTATTTGATGATTCCCTTCCGGCGCGAGGGTGGGAGTTTTGAGTTGCAATGAAGGAGGAAAGTATGCCAA
The DNA here is from genome assembly GCA_050732275.1 of bacterium. GTDB lineage: Bacteria > Zhuqueibacterota > Zhuqueibacteria > Zhuqueibacterales > Zhuqueibacteraceae > Zhuqueibacter. Next base: position 3,000 of record JBOHQZ010000134.1, on the reverse strand, counting down.
CCGGTCAACCAAAAATTTATTGCGTCGCCACGCTGTTCGCGTCGATCCTATTGATTTTGGCGTTGTGGCTAACCAGCGCCACGACCGCAACTGCGAAGGAGCCTGACTATAAGAAATACCGAAAGCGCGAGCCGTTGGACAAAACCGCAAGTGTAGAGGCCATCACCCCGTTTGACGGCAATCGCATTTACAATTACATCGCTAATAATGGCGATCTCGTCACCGACAACGTCGGCGGCAAATCCGGATTTTACTGGCCGAGCACGCCGCGCACCAGCCGCGATCAATCGGAAGCTGATTTGCGAGGCGAGCACACGGCGGATTACTCCTCGGGCTTATGGATTGCCGGCCTGGTCAATGGCGAGGCGCGTAGCGCCATTGTTGTATATAGCAGCGAGTACATCGCCGGAAAAATTCTCCCGAATGGCGAGCGCGACGAGGCGACCTTGCCGAAATATCGCGTCTACAAGATTATGAAGGGAGATGGCCCGGGTGTCAAAGACTGGGACGAGTGGCCGCAGGAAGATGGCGCGCCGGTCAATGCGGACGGCACGCCCAAGCTCATTGGCGACCAGACACTGTGGTTTGTCATGAACGATCTCGACTCGGCGCGGCATCAAGGCCCGATTAATGGCAGCGATCCGATTGGCCTCGAAGTGCAAACCACCGTGTTCGGTTTCAATCGTACCGATCCGCTCGGTGACGTGATGTTTGTGAAATGGCTGATCATCAACAAAGGCGCCGCTGATCTTGACAGCGCTTTTGTCGGATTGTGGGATGACCCCGATCTCGGCTACTCTGGTGACGATTTGATCGGCTGTGACATCGCGCTGGGTTTGGGGTTTTGCTACAACGGTGATACGTATGACGAGAAATTTGGTAAACACCCACCTGCGCTCGGTTTTGACTTTTTGCAAGGACCGGAGGCGCCAAAAGGGAGCGGCCATTTCCTCAAAATGACCGCCTTCTCGAAGTTTACCTGTGGCGGGCTTGGGTGCGAATTCCCTGAAAATGTTCCGGAAGTTTTAAATACTTTGTCCGGACGTTGGGCGAATGGCAATCCATTTATCGATCCGACCACCAGTCAAGTCACCAAGTTTATCAATTCCGGCGATCCGGTCACGCGGCAGGGATGGTTGGATTTATGGCCCGGTGACCGGTATTTCTTGATGTCCTCGGGCCCGTTCACATTGGCAGTTGGCGATACACGAGAAGTGGTTGGCGCGAAAATCATTGCGCCCGGCAGCAACCCGATCAACGCCGTGACCGCATTGCGATTCTACGATGCGTTTGCGCAGACAGCTTATGATCGAAAATTCGAAGCGATCGATGCGCCAGCGCCGAGAGTGGAAGTGCGCCGTCTCAATCAGGAAATCGTTCTGACTTGGCTGGAGGGCCACGAAGCGGGCGAGTCCTTCACCCGTAGCGGTTACCAATTTCAAGGTTATTGCGTCTATCAAGGCGCCTCGCCGAATGGGCCGTTCACGCCCATCGCCGTGTTCGATGTGATCGACGGGATTCAAGACATTATTGATCATCAGCTCGACGAGACCAGCGGCCGGGTTTTGGACAAGCTGGTTATCGCGGCCAACGACTACGGCTTGCAGCGCTACATCTCGATCAAAACCGACACGATCTTCAATGCCGGCCAGCCGCTTTCCAATTATCGCGATTATTATTTTGCGGTGACTTCATACGTTGTGGATTTGGATGCGCTTCCGAAAGTGATCGAAAGCCCGCTCGTTCCGATTCGCGTCGCGCCGTCGGCGCCGGATTATGGTGTTTCCATTGAAGCGAAAACCGGCGCCAGATTTGACATGGCCCGAAATAAAGGCAAAGGCGACGGCGAGTTTTTTTATCAAATCGTTGACCCGACGTTGATGCAAACTGCTACCTACCGTGTCACTTGGAACGATGACTCGACCCCGGAACTTGGCGCTTACACGTGGAATTTGGACAGAAACGGTGTACGCCTTCTTTCACAGCAACCGCGGGGCGAGCTTGATGTTGAAAACAATCCCAATAAAGATGCGCCGATTGTGGATGGCCTGCAGATTCAGATGTTCCCTTTTATGTTCGAAACGCCAGTGCGGATTCTGAGCCATCGGCAAAACGTGAATGTCAGTATTAACGACAATGGTTTGAGTTTGTGGGGTGGTGGCTCTCCGGCTGGATTGCCTGATGACCGATCATCAACTTTTTGGGGCGGCGGCTCCAATGATGTTGAACGATTACAAGCTGACTTGGAATTTCGTTTCACCGGCGCGCGAATCTCAGAACGCGCCAATGATACAACCATCGTCTCGGGCGGCCAATTGGGCATTATCAGATCCCGCAGTAACGCTGACGCACGCGCCGTCGTGCGCCTTCCTTTTGAGTTGTGGGATGTCGAGAACGATGTTCAAATCAATGTTTTTGTCACCTCACGCAATGCCGACCGCCGATCGCCGTGGGGTGATAATGGCGTTCCTCAATATTACCGCATCGCCGGCCGCGATTACATCACGCCGATTCATACGCCTTACAACGCGGCAACGGTAACTGCCACTGCTTTTGATCGAACCGATTCCAATGCCACCTGGATTTTGCATTTTCATTCCGGCGAAGTGCAGCCGGTTTCCGAATGGAGCACGGGTGACCGGTATCTTGTGCGTTTTACCAACCCGACGAGTCCGGCTGTGGATGAATACTCTTTTACGACCACTGCGGCAGTTGTCTCCGGCCAAACGGCACTGGCCAAAAGTCAATTGCAGCGCATCAACATCGTGCCGAATCCTTATTGGGCGCACAACCCGATGGAGCGCGCTCCGTTGAACCGTCTTGTGCGAATCACCAACTTGCCCGGCCAGGGCGCGAAGATTCGCATTTTCAATCTCGCCGGTGATTTGGTGCGTGTGATTGACGACGCCGACCGAAGAACCGACGGCACCAGCGGTTTGCAACATGTGAATTGGGATTTGCGCAACCATGCCGGCTATCCGGTTGGCTGCGGCGTTTATC
>JBOHQZ010000133.1:0-10933 GCA_050732275.1 bacterium | reverse complement strand
TCCGCGCCACTTCAACCGTCTGATCGGTGCTGCCATCGTCGATAACCAACGTTTCGATTTCATCGATACCGTCGATTTGCTTCGGCAGATCCTTCAGCGTCACCGGCAGGGTTTGCTCCTCGTTCAGACAAGGTATTTGAATGATGAGCTTCACTATCCCACCACCGTTTCAATATTATATTCTTTGATTTCCCTGGCGTGGGTGTAAATAATCATTTCTCCGATCAAGCCAATCGAAATCATTTGCAAGCCGATCACCAACAGCAACGCGCCCAACAACAGCAGCGGCCTGCCGGCAATGGCGCCAAAACCGAAAATCCGATACACAAACAGATACAAATTCATCGCCAAACCGGCGAAGGTGAAAATGATGCCGAAGAAGCCGAGAAAGTGCAGCGGCTTTTTGGAATATTTCGTTAAAAAAACCACCGTAATGATATCGAGCAGGCGCTGGATGTACTCGGCAACGTGCACCGACTTACGAAACACGCCGGGTTGCTGCTCGATTTGCTCTTCGGTCACTTTGTAGCCCTGGCGCGCCGCCAACACCGGGATGAAAATATTGAGATTGCCGTAAAACGTGATACTCTCCAAAACGCTGCGATGCGCGGCAATCACGCTCGAGTTGATATCGTGCAATTGCAGCTTGCCGAGCTTCTGCATCATACGGTTGAACAGACGCGAGACGACGCGATTGACTTCGGCATCCTGCCGTGGCGTGCGCCAGCCGACGACGAGGTCGAAGCCTTCGTCGAGTTTTTTCAGAAGGCGCGGCAGCGATTGCATGTTGACGCGAACGCGCGCCGTCGCGAAAACCAGGCGATCTCCATTGGCGTGATGCAAGCCGGCGTCGAGCGCGGAAGTTTCGCCGAACGAAGTACGCATGCGAATCAATTTGACGCGGCGATCGCGTTTGGCAATCTCCAGCAGTTGTTTATAGGTATTGTCCGTGCTGGCGTCGTCGACAAAAATTATCTCGAAGCTTTGGCCGTACTCTTCAAATCCCTGGCACAGCGCGCGATGTATCGCCGCTATGTCGCTGCCGTTGTTGGACGTGGGGACAATGATGGAGATGGCAGGCATCGTGACGACACGGCCGTTGCCTGAAATTTCATTTTCGTTAAAGTGTGTCGACAGTTCTGTTATTGCTCTCTTTTCTGTCGATACGATTTGAGGTTCATTTGGCATTTAAAATCAGTATTTATACAAGGCAAATATTTTGGGAAAGACCATAATCAGCAAAAATAATTCCAATAGCTTCCTTTAAACAGAAAAAACTGTAACTTCGTGCAAACGTTCGTCACGCTTCTGACCGGTTTTAACCACCATGTTGGCGATCAGTCCGAACAGCAGAAAATTGATGCCGGCGGCGATGAGCAAAAAGCCGAGCGACATCAGCACGTTCAATTCTTCCGTCGTCAGGCGATTTTGCGCCATCTGCGCGCCGCCGTATAAAAGTGTTGCCAAGCCGAGGCCATTAAACAAAAGCGTCAACGCGCCAAAAAAGTGCATCGGCTTGGTGAGATATTTCAAGAGCAGATTGAGCGTGGTCAAATCCATAATCACCTTGAAAGTGCGTGTCAAATTGTATTTCGATTTGCCGAATTTGCGCTCGCGATGATTGACCACCACCTCGCCGATGCGCGCGCCTTCCACTCGCGCTAGCGCCGGGATGAAGCGATGCAGCTCGCCGTACAAGCTGATTTTGTCCACGACCTCGCGGCGATACGCTTTCAAAGAGCAGCCGGTGTCGTGGAGACTCACTTGCGTGGTTTTACGGATCAGCCGGTTGGCGATCTTGCTGGGCACTTTGCGAATAATCAGCTTGTCCTTGCGATTTTTACGCCAGCCGCTGACGACTTCAAAGCCTTTTTGCAATTCCGCCACGACCATCGGAATGTCTTTCGGGTCGTTCTGCAAATCGCCGTCCATGGTCACCACGACTTCGCCGCGCGCGTGCTCGAATCCGGCGGCCATGGCCGCGGATTGGCCGAAGTTGCGGCGGAATTTCACCACGCGCAAATGCGGGTCGCGTCCGGCAATCTCTTCAAGCCGCGGAAAGGTACGATCCGTGCTGCCGTCGTCGACGATGACGATCTCATAAGTACGGCCCCACTCTTGCATCACTTCCGTAATCGCTTGGTGCAGCAGCGGGACGTTGTCTTCCTCGTTCATGACGGGAATGACGACGCTGCAAAAAATTTGGTCACTCGTTGGTTTCATCCTGCTCTTCAGCTTCGGCCAAGCCGGTCAGTGAACGCCGGTTCGCCAGCTCGGACGGCAGTGGCGAGACTTCCAGCAACCCGAGCTTGGCGACTTGGGTATTTTTGACATCGACGGCATGCGGTCGATTGAAAAAACCTGGTAACTGTCGAATAATCTTCATCAATCCTGCAATTGGCGCCATAATCAAAAATTCTCTCAAAACCAATTTAATATTATACCATTCTAACAGAGATATAAAAAATGTTGCCGACTCGTTAGACTTGTGCGTCGAGGGGAAAAGACTCCAAGACACATCGTAAAAGCCCCACGCCAAGGGCCAAAACAACAACATACCGTATGGCAGCGAAGTATCTTCCGTGAACAAATCTAGAACGCAATGCGAAAACACGGCAGCGCTGATGGCTAAACAAGCGGGCCAGAATTGCCCTGCCTTGCCATCGGTTATTTCTTGAAGAACGCCCTTGCGGCGTCGTTGCCACAAAATCAAGCTGCCCAAAAGTCCGATCAACAACGCGAAGCCGAGGCTATGCGTCCACCGATGGTGAAAGTGATTGGGCCGGCCCAGCAAAAATCCTGGCAAATAATCGACATCCGGCAGATTCGCTAGCGCCGCAAAAATGGAAACGTTGATCCACTTTTTCTCCGACAACCTGACGTTCGTCGCTTCTGCAATCGCGTATCCCATCAACGAGTGGGCAACCGGAAGCGGCATGGGTTTATGTTCTCCTTTCCTGAGAATGATGTTCGTAGTAATGCCTTCAGGCATCGCGCGTGAGAAATTAAAAATACTTCATCAATTTTCTCCACTCCGTACATTTGACGCCTGAAGGCGTTACTACGAACGTTGCGCAAATCGCAGCTTGCGATATTGCGCCAGCAAACGATTCAAAAATTTACTCACCGCCGCGCGCTCGTAAATGCCTTCGGCCAGCGCTGCCAGCGCCATGCTCCAGCGGTCGCGAAAAATCTTGAGATGATAATTGCGCTTGGTTTGGCCGTTCCAACGGAATTTATACGGCTCGTCGCCGCGCGACAGATCCAATTCGGTCCACTGGTTCTTGATGCAATCTTCAATCGCCATGCCGAGCAGGACGTTGCCGATGCTGTATTTGTGATAAGCCGGTGAATGCGCGTAAGCATCTGCATAATATTTGTTGTTGCGCACGTAGCCCGAGAGTCCGGCCACCGGTTCATTATTCGCATACAGCAAATAAAGCCGATACCAACCCGCGTGCGAAAACACATCGCAAATCTCGCGCTCGAATTTCGCCACGCCGTCTTCCTCGAAGCGCGTCGCGCCTTTTTCGTCCTGCCAGCGGCTGCGGTAGACGGTGATCAAGTCGTTCAAACCGTCGAATACTGCCGAGGTGTTGGTAAAAATCTTGAAATCGCTTTTGAAATTTTTCTCGAAAAATCGCCGGTCGTAGCCGACATCCTTGCGCGTGCGCTTGCCGAGGGTATTGATATAACTTTCCCAATCGGCTTTGAGCGGCACGCTCACACAAATCCGCTGCGCTTCCCAACCGAGTACCGGAAAAAACTTGCCGACTTCCTGAAAAAAATGCAGCAAATTAGCCGAAGTGTCGGGAACGTCTTTCAGCTCGACGAACAGCCACTCTTTTTTATTCTCTTGCAGATGCTTGAAAAGCTGCTGAAAGAAATTAGCTTCGGTGCCGGCGCGCACGACGAAATCGAGATAGTCCGTGCGTTTCTGGCCGATGAAACCGAGATGCGGCAACGGCCAGCCGTAAAATCTTTGGCGCAGAAAAAACGGCGCGATGCCGATAAGCTGATTCTCTTCTTCCACGAGAAACAGCCGTAAACGTCCCGTTGCGCCAAAATGCTTCCACCACGTGAAATTCCATTCCCACGATTGGTACGGCGTGTGATTGGGGTTGGCGTGAAAGAGATCTTCCCAAGCTGGCTTCAGCTCGTTAAATTCTTGCTCAGATTTTATTACGCGAATAGCCATTTAAACTTTCAATAAGTTGTGCCGTGCGGCGGGTGGTTTCTATGACGGCTTTGATGAACATCTCGCCCATCCCGCCTGCGCCAATACCAGCAATTTTGAAATATTTTGCATACGACTTCCGTAAACCTTTTTATGTGAAAACTATTGCTTTCCATCCAAAAGTCTATTTTGATTTTTTTGATATAGTTCTTGCACCATAATAATCGTTTCTTTGAATGCAGATTGGACACCGTTTGTGTCACTCAATTTCAACCCGTGAACAATCGCACTTAGACGCTCATAATATAATTTTTTAACTCTTTCTTTTAGTTCTGAGTCACCGTTTGAAACAAACTTAATCAAAATTTTAGGGCGGTATTTTTCATAAAATATTTTCGTATCTTCAATTTTCTCGATCTTCCCGATACGCAAACAGATATCTCTCATTGCTGATTCTAAAATCGTTCTACAGAGAGAATAAACTGCTATATATTGTTCAAATGCATAGCATCGACGAGCCTCTTCAACGATAGACTCTAATTCCTTTGGTATATTAATGCCTAAGACTAAAGCTCCAATTTCGATTAATCTTTCAATATACTCGGTCGGTCCAAACCATGAAAAAAGTTCATTTGAAGCAATTTCGTACAATTCGTTCCAATCCCGTGTTTCTAAGTCGAGTTTTGTTTTAGTAGTCTGCTCAAAAGAGCGAATTACTAAATCAGCAAAAAGTAATTGTTTTGAATTAATTTTTTGAAGCATTAATTCCGCATCTTTATTACCAACAATAAATATTCCTGTCTTAGAGAATTCGTTCTCAATTTCTTTTTTAAGCTGGACTATATTAACTGCTTGTTCCCAAAATGCTTCCCATCCATCTTCCTTATTTGAAGATAAACTTTTAAAGCAGTTTTTCAGTGACTCATCCAAATCTTTCAATAAGAGTAATTTTTCTTTTATTTGTTCCATTAATCTCACTTCAAGGATTTTATCTTGACCACTATTCTGTTGTTGAAAACGCTTCTTGTTTAACACCCAAGTCAATCGTCTGCATTTTACTTTTATCAAACAAATACCAAATTCCTCCCATCGCCGCCATCAACAGCGACTGCGAAAAGAGCAATAACGACAACGATAACGCTTGCGCCTTCAAAACGCCGGCCTGTGCAAAGAAGAAAACAAAAGCACCTTCACGAATGCCGACGCCGAGAACTGAAATCGGCAAAACCGCGATCGCCGTGATGAGCGGGATGTAAATGAAATAGCGGCCCAAATCGAGATCGATGGCCACGGCGCGGCCAACGATGAAAACGATCACGACGCCGAGAATTTGAAAGAACACCGAGAGCGCCACTAATTTGAGCATCGCGTGCTTCGTGTTGGCAACTTCTAAAATCGCAGCGCGCAAATCAGTTAATTTTTCCGTCACTTTTGCGAGTTTCAGGCGCTGCAACAATCCACTGACAAGTTGCAGCGACCGGCGGTGCAACGTCACCCAGATCGCAGCGAAGAAAGCCAATGTGAGCGCGGCTACGGTCCACAAGAGATGGAAGTCATTGTTGGCGCGGCTGACGGGTATGGCCACGATCAACGCCATCACGAAATTCACGCCGAAACCGACGATACGGGTGACAAACATGGAGCTGGCTGCGTCAACGCCGCGGCGCAAATGCCGTGAGAGATGATACGCGCGCACGACGTCCATGGCGATGCTCGACGGCAGAAAGGTGCCGAAAAAGCTGCCGACGAAATGCACTTCCAAAGTTTTCCTAAAAGGCACAGGATTTTTTTGCGCCACCAACAACAATTGCCAACAATAGGCGACGACGACTTGTTGAAAGAGAAAGAACGCAAAAGCCGCAACATACAAACGCATGTCGGCGCCGGACATGACGTTGATGATTTCGCCGAGGTTCGATATCCAAATCAATGCCGCGAGCAAAGCAATACTGACGACGGCTTTTAGCCAGAATTTCATACGCTTCTTTTTAAATATTGCAACGAAAAGGCTGCGCCCGTAGGGGAACCGCAACGAAAAAAATTTTAAAAGCAACTTTTGTCCAACGTTTTTTTATAAATATCGCAACGAAAAGGAACTGCAACGAAAAAAGCTTTATCCGTTGGTCGTTTTTAATCCGTTGGGCAATTTTAATTGCCGAGATGCGCTCTGCACCACAATTCCAAAACCAGCAGCGACCACAGGCGGTGCGAGTGGTTGTGGGCTTTGCGCTGGTGCTCGTCCATCATGCGCGAGATGACGGCCGGATCGAAAAAGCCGCGGCGGCGCACGGTCTCGCTGGACAGATACTCTTTCAGCAAAGTTTGTATAGCCGGCGCTTCACGCATCCAGTTCTTCATCGGCACGCTGTGGCCGAGCTTGTCTTTGCGGAAGACGATCTCGTCCGGCAGCTCGCCTTGCATGACTTTATGCAGGATCATTTTGGTCTCGCCGTTCTTGCCGATTTTCAAAGCGCTGGGAATGCGCGCAGCGTATTCGACGAGCCGGTAATCAAGCAAGGGCATGCGGCCTTCCACGCCGAAATTCCTGATCAACTCCATGCGGCGCAAATAAAATCCGACGACGCTGTAGTAATCGCCGTACAACGTCACGCTGAGGTGATCCTGACCGTCGGCTTCCTGATAAATTTCCACCAGCTCGCGATAAGGATCGAATCCGTTCACGTGCTCGCGCAAATCCGGCAGACAAAGCTTTTGCAGCTCGGCAGGCGTGTAGTAAATGCGCCAACGATTGCTGTAAAGCGATGACGGAAATTTGCAACTGTACGAAAAACGCTTGGCTTTGACCACCAAACTTTTCTTCGCGTCGGTGTCCGGCAAAAGCTGCAACGTTTGCGTCAGCGGCTGGCGAATGAACGCCGGAATTTTGCCGAACACGTCGGCGGCGCGGTCAGCGAGATAAACCGGATGGCCGCCGAAAAGCTCGTCGCCGCCGTCGCCGGTCAGCACGTAATCTGCATGCTCAGCCACGCGTGAGCCGAGCAGATACGAAGCCACTTCGATGCCGATGTCTGAAAACGGTTCCTGCGACGCTTGCGCGATATTGGCGATGAGCTTCGTTTCTTCGGCGGGAAACGGAATCTCGTGATGCTGCGTTTTGTAGCGCTCGGACATGACGCGCGCGTAATGCGACTCGTCATACGTTTTGCCAAAACAGCGAAACGAGAATGTGGATATTGGCGCTTGCAGCACGGCGTGCATGAAATGAACGACGGAGCTGGAATCCATACCGCCACTGAGAAAAGCGCCGGGGCGAAATTTATCGCCGGCCAAACGCAGCCGCACCGAATCGAGCATCAATTCGATCAGCTCTTGCTTGTAGGTGGCTTCATCCTTTTCAAATGGTGCGGCGAACGAAATCCGCCAATATGGCTCAATGATGAATTTGCCGTTTTCGATTTTAACATAACAACCGGGCCGCAAGCTGTGGACATTTTCAAAAAACGTGTCGTAGCCGGGGTTGTAATTGAACAACAAATAGCGTTGCAACACGCCAAAATTGAGCCGGCGGCCGGCCTGTGGCACGCGCGTCAATCGCTGCAACTGGCTGGCAAAATAGAGCACGCCGTCTTTGCGGCAGTAGAACACCGGCTCGATGCCCAAATGGTCGCGCACAAGATAGAAACACTGTTTGGGAGCATCCCAAATGGTCAAGACGAAATTGCCGTTCAACTCGCGAAACGCTTTGATGCCGGTCTTGTCGTAAACTTGCCAGGCGACTTCGGCATCGTTGCCGGCTTTGGCCCTTTCTCCGTTTGCGGCATACTGGGAGCGCAGCTCGGCGCGATTGAAAATGCTGCCGAACAACACAGCGAAGCTACCGCTGGCTTTATGCTCGTACACGCTCGAATTAGCATCGAGCGTTGGCACGCTAAGCGGACGCAGGCCAACGGTGATTTCTTTGGCAGTCAAGACGCTTAGGCGCTGATCGATTTCTTTTTCGTCAAGAAAAAATTGGCCGGCCGCATGGCGCTGCGCTTCGGCGTCGCCGGTTGCATCATCGAAAAGAGATTTTCCGACAGTTCCGAAGATCATATTCTGATTGCTGGAATTTATTAATTGCTTGCAGCCGTCAATCGCGTAACGAAGCGTGGCAAATTCGCTTGTATTTTTGTATTCAAAATTTCTTTTAGCCTTTTTCGCCCCTCGCCGGGCAGCCGATAAATATAGTGATCTTCGATGCGCGGCGCATGGAACAAATCATCGCCAGCGCGATTGCTCGTGCGCAGCGGGACGATACCCCAATAATTTACCCGATAGCCGGCGCGGCGCGATTGCTCGACGGCGAGGTCGCTGCCCAAAAACCACGGATAACAAAGCTGATCGACTTTCTTTTCCGACAGGCGTGCTTCGATCATTTGCCTGGCTTGCTGCAAATCCTGCCAAATGGTTTGCGCCTGCTCGTCGCGTTTCTCAAATTCGCCATCCTGCCGAGCCTGTTGATAGACGTTCATAAGTTGCTGGCGCCAGTCACGGCGCGCAAAAAATTTTTCATCGCCGTGTTTGGCGACGTGCTCGATGCAAGCCTGGCGTGCGGTTTCGTCATCAAAGTATTGCGGCTTGCCGGCCATGCGCGGCTCGGCGCGATAGACCGGCGTGCCCCACGGCATTTGCCGGGAAAAATTCAACTCACCGTTGACGCGATAGACCGGCACGTTGATGTTGGCAAAAAAATAAAAATCGTAGGCCGGATGAATGAAATCCACAAGCCGTGAAGAGACGCACACGAGATGATGGTGCAACGTGTGCGATTGGAAATCGATCACCTCGCTTTTGTGCATCTCTTGAATTTCCTGCCACGAACACAACGGAAAATCACCGCGTTCACGAGCAAGAAGCGCATAATTCGTGGCACGTTTTTTCTTATAATCTAAAAAAGTCGGTGTTTCCGGCGCCTGTTCCGGAATGCATCCGGGAATGATAAAGCTGACGGCGCGAAAGCCGTATTTGCGTAAGAGCGGAAAGGCGACTGTCCACAGCGTCGCCGTGCCGTCGTCGAATGTCAACAAGACACTCCGCTCGGGAATGTCGCGCTCGCCGGCGACGGCGGCGCGGAATTCTTCTCCGCTTAGTGTACGATAGCCGTTGCGAGCGAGGAACGCCAGTTTCGCTTCAAAAGAATTCGGCTCGACTGAATGAAACGTGAAAACCGGAATCTCATTCTGCAAGGGCTTGGGCTGCCGACTGAACATAAAATCCGGATAGTTGCGGCGAAGAAGCGCCAGCAAGTCGGGCACGTTTTTGCGATAGCTCCAGCGGAGTTTGTTGAGCAGAGTTGAGAGCATATTTATATTTTCAAGTCCCAGTCGGGCCGACTGGGTTACGTATACTCGAGCCGACTGGGTTACGCATGGCCATTGCGATTTGCCAGCATCTCCGCATAGATTTTCTCCAACGCTTGCACGTTGCGCTCAACGCTGAAGGCCTGGCTGCGTTCACGCGCGGCGTGGCCGAAATGTTGGCAGAGCGTCGGGTTTTTGAGCAAACGCACGAGGGCGATGGACATGGCAGAGCCGTCAGCCGGCGGCACGAGCAGGCCATTCTCTTCGTGCTGCACCATTTCTTTCATGCCGCCGACGTTGGTGACGGCGACGGTTTTGCCGGCGGCCATGGCTTCCGCGAGGGCGAAGGGAAAACCTTCAGTGAGTGAAGCCATGACATAAATATCCATAGCAGCCAGTGCGACAGCGACTTCAGAAACAAATCCGGCAAAATACAATTTGCCTTCGAGATTCAATTTCTTAGCCAGCGCTTCAAGCTCTTCGCGCAGTTGGCCATCGCCGACAATGACGAAGCGCGCCTGCGGAAATTCCTTCAACACTTGCGGCGCGGCTTCAATGAAATAACGATTGCCTTTTTCTTCGCGCAACCGCGTGACGGTGCCAATCACCTTCTGCTCGGCGGTAATGCCGAATTTCTCGCGAAAGACCCGCACTTTGGCCGGCTCCGCGGTTTTAAAATTGTTGAGATTGACGCCGTTCCAAACCACGCGGGTTTTATTGAGCGGCACGGAACGGCCTCGAATCAAAAACTCGCGCACGCTCTCACTGACGCCGACGGCGATGCCGGTTTTATTGCACAGCATCCGATCCATGACGAACTGGTGCGGCAGCGTTTTGAGCACAGCCCATTCGTGCATCACGTTCGGGATGCCGGCCCGGCGGGCAGCGAGGCGGCCAAAATTCGCGGCGCTATATCCGTGCAGATGCAGTAAATCAATTTTTTTCTGGCGAATTAAATCTGCCATTGCACCGACATTGGCGAACGAGTATTTGCCTTTGTCGATATAAAACATCTTCACGCCGCTGGCTTCGAGATGCTGGGAGGCAGCATCGCGAGACCGCAACGAGGCAACCATCACCTCGTAACGCTGCGCGTCGCGGTGTTTGATCCATTCGATAAAACACAACGCCACGCTGCTCGGATTGATGCCGTCCATGCTGAGCTTGTCGATGACGTGAAGAATTTTATGCTTGCTGCTCATAAGGTGTTTGTTGTATCGCCCGGCTTTCGCAAACATAAACCCAGACCGGCGGTCTGGGCTACGTTACACGTTCACCACTTTCGGGCCTTGTACTTCGCGGCGATCATGGAAAATTTTTGCGGGCACACCGACGGCGATTTTCCAATCCGGAACGTCTTTGTTGACGACGGCGCCGGCGCCGATGATGCAATCTTTGCCGACTCGCACGCCGTCGAAGATCACCGCGTGAGCGCCAACCCAGGTGTTGTCGTTGA
>JBOHQZ010000132.1:0-10949 GCA_050732275.1 bacterium | reverse complement strand
TTCGCCGAGCCAGTGATAGACAATTCCCTTCTCATTCAACGCTGCCGCCAAGTTAGCTCGCACAAATTGCAGATGTCGTTTTGAAGTCGGGAACCGCCGAACATCGGCCAGCGTTTTGATGCCGTGCGTTTGCAGGCGGTACAAAAACTCCTCGAGTTTCAAGGCACCGTGGCCGATGGTGTAGATTTTTAACGGCATACTCATTCATATCACCAGCGTATGTAGTTCGTAGTGGCCGCCTTTAGGCGCAAAGCGTGTAAAGTGAACAATATTTATTTTTGAAACCGTATCTAAATTCCCACGCTCGGCGCCTGAAGGCGCTACTATGAACAATTTCGTAACCTTTCAATCACCGCGGCTGCCACTCGTTCCGGCAACAATTTATTCTGGCAATCAAGATGCCCCAGCGGGCAAAAGTTTTTGTGGCAGGGACGGCATTCGATTTCGTGCCACAACGCCATGTGTCCGGCAGTACGGTCATAAGGAAACCAAATATGCGGCTGGCTCGGACCGAAGAGGCCGATGGTCGGCGTGCCGGCGGCAACCGCGAGGTGCATCACGCCGCAATCGTTGGAAACAAAGACCTGTATTTGCTTTTGCACGCTCGCCAGTTGGCGCAAATTGAGCACCGGCAGTGAAACGGCACCGGTTGATTTTCGCAGCGCAATTTGCCGCATCACTTCCGACGCAATCGGTTCTTCGCCTGGGCCTTGAGTAATCAGCACCTGCACATTTTGCTCAACGAGCCGTTGTGCTAATTCGGCGAAATATTTTTCCGGCCAGCGTTTGTTCGGCCAGGTGGCGCCGGGATGCAAGCCCACAAGCGGCCGCGCCATATCAAGCGACATTTCTTCGAGAAAATTTCGCGCCCACTTTTCCTCCTCTTCTGTGCAAAAAATCTCGGTGCGATTGTCGCCCTTGTCGATACCGAGCGCTTCGAGACTGCGCCAGTGAAAGTCAATGGCATTCAGTTCGGTGGTTGGGGCAGGCACACGCACGTTGTACAATTTTCCACGCCCGCGAAAATCGCCGCCGACGCGAATAGGCGCGCCAGTCAGCCACGTCATCAGCGCCGTGCGCGGATTGCCAAACAGATCGATAGCTAAATCAAACCGGCGCTGTCGCACTTGATAATAAACTTGCCATTGTTCGGTGATGCTCCCACTTACCGGCCAAGCAATGGCTTCATCGAGATGCGGATTGTGCCAGAGCAACGGCGTAAAAGTGTCTTGCGTCAAATAACTAAGTTGGGCTTCCGGAAATACCTCTTTGAGCCGCCGGATGAGTGGCGTGGTCAGAATCACGTCACCCATGAAACGCAGCCGGCTCAACAGAATACGGCGAACGTTGGCCTTGTCCAGTTTGTTCGAAATCACCTCGTTCCTTTGTGAAAAGTAGCAGTTGCTGTGGCACTAGCAGTAACCTCAAAAATTTTTGCGGAGTAAATAACCTGCTACTGCTACTGCTACTGCTACTGCTACTGCTACTGCTACTGCTACTGCTACTGCTACTGCTACTGCTACTGCTACTGCTACTGCTACTGCCACTGCTACTTCCCACTCACTTCGTTCTCATTTCAAACACCCCGTCCCAATCCGTCGGGCGCGGCGCTTGCATAAAGACATCGCAACGGCGCAAAAATTCTTTGGCCGGGCCGTCGTTGGGATTGAGTGCCAAAACGCGGCGAAATTCCGCAATGGCCTTTTGCCACTCCTGCAGGCGATACAACTCGAGGCCGCGCGCAAAGTGTGTGAATGCCGCCACGAGGCTCTCGTCGAAGTGGTCGCCGCGCCGGCCCACCAGCTCAAAAGCGCGCACCGGCCGCAATTTACCTTGCACCCGTATAAAATCCAGCTCGCGCGCCATAATTTTGTCTTTTGCCTGTCCATAGGTTTCCTCGCCAATCATGATCTTGGTGCCGTACATTTTGTTGGCGCCTTCCAATCGCGAAGCGAGATTGACGGGATCGCCGATGACGGTATAATCAAAGCGATTTTTGCCGCCGATGTTGCCGGCGATCATTTCGCCGGTGTTCAGCCCAATGCGCGCTTCGAATTCTGGGCGTTTTTCGGCGCTCCACTTTTTGCGCAAGTCCACCAAAACTTTTTGCATATCAAGCGCCGTCATGCAGGCGCGCTCGGCGTGATCGGTTTGATCGACCGGCACGCCAAAAACTGCCACCACCGCGTCGCCTTCGTATTTGTCCAAATAGCCGCCGTATTCGAGCACGATGTCTGTCATCGCCGAGAGATACTCATTGAGTTGCGTAATCAACGCTTGCGGGCTCAATTTCTCTGAGTAAGTGGTAAAATCTTTGATATCGGAAAAAAACGCCGTCGCAATTTTTTTGTCGCCGCCGAGCTTGAGCTTGCTGGGATCGCGAATCAGCTCGTTGACGATCAGTTCGGAAGCATAATGTACGAACATGCCTTTGATGAGCTGCTTTTGGCGCTCTTCGCTGAGAAAGCGATACACCATGACGCTGATGAAAGCCACGCCAAACGAAAACAGCGGCCGCACTTGGGGAATCCAAACACTACGCGAAATAAACAACCACGTTGTCAGCAAGGTGTAACCGATGCTGAGAAAAACGGTAACCAAAATGCCAAGCCAGGGACTCCAAATCATGGTGATCACGCCGGCGATCATCGCAAAGATCAGCATGGTCACGATGCTGAGCGTTTCGGGCTGTTTGGTGATGAAATTCTGCGTTCGAATGCTGTGAATGATACTGGCATGCACTTCGACGCCGGGAAAAGTCGCTGCGAATGGAACCGGACGCAAATCTGCCAGGCCAGCCGCGGAAGCGCCGATGAGGACGATGCGATTTTGAAACGTTTCCGGCGGCATGCGCTGTTCGAGAACGTCATAATAAGGAATGTAGCGAAACGTGTTTTGGCGTCCCATGTAATTGACCAGCACTCTACCCTTCTTATCGATGGGAATGCGCATGACGACGCCGTTAGCGGATTTTCTCCAGCGCACCTCGCGGCCAAGCTCGACTTCGATATCATCGCGTGCCAGTCCGGCAGATTGCATCGCCACCGCCAATGCAAACGAGGGATAAGCCTGTTCGGCGAAATTTAGGAAAAGCGGCATCTGGCGAATGGCGTTATCATCATCCGGCAGGAAATTGACAAATCCGAGGCCGGCGCTGTTGTTGTACAACTCCATCAATTTGCCATCGAACCGATCAAAGCTATTTAGAGCGCCCACGTTTTCCGTCGGCAAGGGCAGCGTGAATCGCGCCGCCGCAAAACCCTCCGGCGGTTTTTCCATTTTATAAAGAAAAGCCTCAAGATACTCTTGCTCCAAACTCATCGCATGAACCACGTTGCCGGCATTTTTCGTGCTGAGAATGAGCAGGCTGTCTTCCGCCGGATTGGCATCACGTTCCACAAACAGCAAATCGAAGGCAATGCAATCGGCGCCGCCAGCGCGTAAATAGTCGATGACTCTAGCATGATAACGGCGTGGCCATTGTTGAAAACGGCCGAGCTTTTCGAGGCTGCGATTATCGACATCAACGATAATGATATCTTCGATTTTGGCATCACTACGTTGATAATCCAATTTGCGCTGATAACGTAAATCAAACGTTTTGTTTTCAAAACTTTCAAACGCGGGCAGCACGCTGGTGATGAGCAAAACGATGACGCCGGCGAGCAAGCCCAATCCGGCGCCGAGCAAGGCTTTTTTCCAAAGGGAATCGGTCATGGTTGTTTGGTTGGCCGGTTAGACGGTTTGCCAGTTAGCCGGTTATTCAAGCAACAAACTAACCGGCAAACTGGCTAACCAGCTAACGCTTTTCCACAAAATTCTCCAATTCAAATTCTCCGTCATAAACGAGCCGCACTTCTCCTTCCAGCTCGAGCTTTTTAAACTCCGGATCGCCATAGACGATCAACTCGCCCCCGCGCGTGGTGACGTGAATGGGAAAAGGCATTCCCTTTTGCAAATGGGCGATAACGGCAGAGGCGACGGTTCCGGTGCCGCAGGCGAGCGTCTCTTCTTCAACGCCGCGCTCGTAGGTGCGCAGGTGCAAGCTTGAGATTCCAGCTACACTGGCGAAATTGACGTTTGTGCCAGCAGGTTGAAAAGCCGGATGATGACGATATTTGACGCCGAGCTTTGCCACGTCAACTTCATCGACATCCGGAACAAACAAGACGTAATGCGGCACACCCGTGTTGACATAACCGCCTTCTGCCATTCCGGCATCTTCAAGAGCATGCGGAGTCAAATTGAGATCCCACGGCCTTTGCATGCGCAGCCGCACTTTCTTGCCGGAAACGACGGCGTGATAGAGATCGCCACTCACTTCGAATTGCATCTCCGCCGGCGCCAAGTCATGTTGAAAAGCATAATACGCGCAAGCCCGCGCGCCATTGCCGCACATCTCCGATTCGCGGCCATCGCGGTTGAAGTAGCGCATCGTAAAACGTAAATTCGTAAAACGTAATGATGCTGGTCGCGGATTTTCAACAAGAAGAATACCATCCGCGCCGATGGCGACACGGCGGGTGCAGAGCGTGCGAAACAACTCTTCTTCATCGCCGCGAAAAACGCCGTCACGATTATCGAAGAGAATGAAGTCGTTGCCGGTGGCCGAGAGTTTGGTGAAGCGAATGCGCATCGTTATTGGGGTGTCAAAAATTGGGTATTTTAGCGCTGTATGCACTCTTTAAAAACGAATAGAAATATAACAAAGGCAGAAGAGAAAGTCAAAGCGTTTTTCTGCGGTGATTTGAATATTAACGGCTTGACTTTCCGGCGGGATTTGGGTATATTTTGCTATACGCTTCGGAATTTCCAATGATGCAAACCAAACAGAAATACATGGCTTTCGCCTTGCACACTTTGAGAGAATAGACGTTTCAAATGCAGGAGATGAAATCATGAGCAATGAAAAATTTCAACCCACGGAACATCCGCATATTGTCAAAATCTTGGGCGCGTCTGGGATTTGGCAAGCTGCCATCAAAGGCACATATATTCGCGTGTGGGCGCTGGTCGGCTGCCACAAGCGGGGAATGGATGAATGGGAAATTTTAAAAGGCTTTCCAACGATCACTGCTGCCCAGTTGTACGATGCGTTGTCGTATTATTACGATCATAAGGATGAGATCGAAGAGTTTATCGAGGCGAATGAACGGGTTTACGATGAACTTTCGACCGAAGAGTACGAGGTGAAAACTGAAAATCAAGCTGTACTTGAACGAGAATCTCAGCGATGAGATTGCGCAACGCCTTCGCATGAATGGCGTTGATACTGTCAGCTCTCATGAAACCGGCATGGATACGAAAGACGACGATGCCCAAATGCAATTCGCCGTTTCGCAAGGGCGGGCCATCGTTACAATCAACAAAAGAGATATCGATTAGTAAGACTCCACGATTTCCGAAGATAAAAACTAGCGCTATGGCAAAAACCCCAGCCGTCATTGATATTGCAGATGTGAACGGCGCGTTTGTCGGAAATACTCTGCGGCCGCTCACGCGGAGTGAATTTGGCAAACTCAAAATGATCTTGGCGAAAAAGAGAAGACAGAACGCCAAGGTCACAATAACTGACCGCAATTTACGCGCAGCCGGACTTGAGCACTTGATTGCTGATTCTGGAAATAGAAATGATTATTTCAAACTGCAACAACGTTTATTCAACGGGCAAAGCGTAGATGAGCTTTATCGTGCCGCCAAGCAACACTGGCAAAAACGCAAGCGCCAGAAATAAAACTTGCCCACTTGCCACTTGCTCAATTGACTCTCGTTTTATCTTTTTTCTCTAAACTGAAAGAATAAAGGCGAAAAGAACGGAGTTACTTTAATTCGTAAGCACGTTGGTGTGTATTGACAGTCAAAAACACTACTGCCTTGTCCGGCAAGCCTTCGCAGAAACAATACGCACAATCCTTGATTCGGCGACATTCTTCACAAATAACAAAAATGATGCGAACATTAAGATCAACACGTATACTGCGGCATCCTTTCAAGTTTAAACCATGGGTGGCATCGGCGAGAAATTCAGTACCTGTATACGGGTCTTTCAGCACCTGCTCGCACTTCTTGTCAATGCGCGATCGCAGGCTTTTGAACTTTTCGTAGTTTTTGTTGAATTTCTTGAGGTAGGCATCTTGGTACGCGAAAGTTCCTTTAACCACCGAACGCCTCCTGCCGCGAATAAACTTTGATTTTGCCTTGTTTCTTCAGCCGCGCGATTTCCTTCATGTCTTCATAAAGCGGAGTTTCCGGCTCGATATGAAAAATAGCCGGTTGCTTCCGCACAATCTTGGCGATTTCATCACGCACGGCATGACGAATGAGCCGCTCCAAATCTTTTACACGAATAGTGACGGTGGCTTCTGCAGTATGGTTTGCCATGTGTTCATTCCTTAATTCTAAATAGTTCTTCGTAAATCTAACCAAATTTCACCGAAAAATCAACCTCAAGTTTTGCCACTTGCAAACTTGCCCTTTACTCACTTGTCACTTGCTTTGTCTCCTTGGCTCCTTTTCTGTTTTGGCTCCTTATCTTTTTTATCTATTTGACGTACTTCTCCAGCACCTCCCGCACCGCCTGCGGATCATAAAACTCCTTCACCAGCTCTTCGGCGGTGTAGGAATTGAGGGTGCCTTGCTCGGTGTAGCACAAATAGCGCATGCCCTCCGGGCTGGCGTCGAAGCGGCCATCGGGGAGGAGGTCGAGCCAGGCGCCGGGGCCGAAGGCGTAGCGGTAGAGGAAGGCTTCGCCTTTCTCATGATCCCAGAATTGCAAGCGGCCGGCGGCGCCGGCGGCCACCAAATATTTGCCGTTGGGCGCAAAGCAGACGGTGTAAACCGGGCCTAAATGGCCTTCCAGCACTTGAAGGCATTTGCCGGTTTCGACTTCCCACAAGCGCACGGTATGATCATAACTTCCGCTTGCCAGCTTTTTTCCATTTGGAGAAAAATCCACAGACCTTATATAGCCCTGATGCCCTTCCAGCACTCGTAGCGTTTTCCCACTTTTAATCTTCCACAACCGCACACTTTTATCCTCGCTTGCGCTCACCAACATTTCTCCGTCCGGCGAAAAACTTACTGCACTTACAGGATGCTGATGTCCTTTGAGCAGCCGCAGCATTTTTCCGCTTTTCACCTCCCACAACCGCACACTGTTATCCTCGCTTGCGCTCGCCAGCTTTTCTCCATTTGAAAAAAAGTGTACTAACCTTACAGTGCTTTTATACCCTTCGCGCATACGCTGCATTTGACCACTTTTCAGCTCCCATAATTGTACACATTTGTCCAAACTCGCACTTGCCAGTTTCTCTCCGTCCGGAAAAAAATACACTGCAGTTACTTCATTCTGATGTCCTTTGAGCACCCGCAGCAGTTGGCCGCTTTTTACTTCCCACAACCGTACACTGGTGTCCGAACTCCCGCTCACCAGCTTATCTCCGTCTGGAGAAAAATGCACCAAATTCACATAAGCTTGATGCCCTTCGAGTACCCGTAGCGTTTTGCCATTTTTCACCTCCCACAACTGTACATTGTGGTCATCGCTCCCGCTCGCTAGTTTCTCACCATCCGGCGAAAATTGCACCGACAGTACAGAACCCTGATGCCCTTTCAATACCCGCAGCATTTTCCCGCTTTCCAACTCCCACCACTGCACACTTCTGGCGGAACTCCAACTCCCTCTCGCCAGTTCCTTGCCATCCGGTGAAAATTGTGTCGACCTCACCAAATTCTTATATCCTTCTAGCAGTAATAGCTTTCTCCCGCTGTTAACCTCCCATAACCGCACAGTTTTGTCAGAACTCCCGCTCGCCAGTTTCTCGCCATCCGGTGAAAATTGCACCGACATCACACCATGCTGATGCCCTTCCAGCACTCGCAGTATTTTCCCGTGTTTCATCTCCCACAATCGCACAGTTTTGTCAGAACTCCCGCTCGCCAGTTTTTCGCTATCCGGCGAGAATTGCACCGCATTCACACTATGCTGATGCCCTTCCAACACCCGCAGCATATTCCCACTATTTACCTCCCACAACCGCATAGTTTTGTCATCACTCCCGCTCGCCAGTTTCTCGCCATCCGGTGAAAATTGCACCGACATCACACCATGCTGATGCCCTTCTAACACCCGCAACATTTTCCCGCTTTTCACCTCCCACAACCGTACAGTTTTGTCAGAACTCCCGCTCGCCAGTTTCTCGCCATCCCGCGAAAATTGCACCGACATCACAGCATGCTGATGCCCTTCTAACACCCGCAACATTTTCCCGCTTTTCACCTCCCACAACCGTACAGTTTTGTCAGAACTCCCACTCACCAGTTTCTCGCCATCCAACGAAAATTGCACCGCATTCACACTATGCTGATGCCCTTCCAACACCCGCAGCACTTTCTCGTCGCTTGTACGGTAAAGGACGATAAGGCCATCTTCACCTGAACTGGCAATGAATTCGCCATTGGGACTATAAGCGACAGCAGTTACTCCCAAAGCGTGTCCGAACTGGACAACGGGCTGCAAGTCTTCACGGCGAAGCGCTTGTGATAAAGTTAAGCCTTGGCAATGGTGTATATCAGCGGCGATGAAGATAGTTGGATCATACTTGGTCTCGGTAAAATCACTTTCCGAGAGACTCGCGCGCATGAATGAAATGCCGCGCAAATCTGCCGCGCGAAAATCAGCGCGAAAGGCAAAAATATTTTCGGCGCGGGCTTCTTGCAGAATAGTGCACTCAAAGCAGACACGAGCCAAATAAGCGTGGTTCAAATTGGCTTTGGTCAAATCGGCTTGCGTGAAATTGGCTTCAGAGAGATCAGCCGCTTCCAATACGATCTCTTGCAATTTGGCACCGACGAGTTGTGCGCCTGCCGGAATACGGTTGAGCATCGCCTCCCGCAGCTTGGCCGGCGCTTCAATCTTGTCCTCCATGCCAGCGCCGATGCGACCGCTCCAATACAAAATTTGCAGCGCATTTTCGGAGACATTGACGAGGTAATCGTTGCGCAAAATCTGCTGCAATGGCGGGCGGATGGCGTCGGCGGTATCGAGATGGGTGAGGAAATAGACGATCTTGCGGTCGAAACGGCGGGTGTTTAAAACGGACGACGTGGACGTCGTCGCTCCTATTTCATCATAAATTTTGCGCGCCAGAAAGAATTCCATGAACGAACGGTGCACGAAAGAGAAATGGCCTGAGTCATCGCGTTTGAGAAAAGTCGCGGTCTGCATTTCACGGGCAATATCTTCGGCTTGTTCGTCGCCAAATTCCATCACCTTCGTTGTGATCAATTTTTCCACAAAGAGCGCAAGCTCGCGGTAGTGGATACTGTCCTTCTCCTCGTGCCATAAGCGCCAGGCCAGTTCCAGCATCAGTTGCAGCTTGATCCCCTTGTCCAAAATGCGGCCTTTTTGCTCCTCGCGCTCCACCCAAATGTTGGTGTAAACCGTGTAGAGATTGGCGGCGTTGATGGTTTGTCCCGCGGCGAGCTTGGGCAGGGATTTGACGATCATGTCCAGCAACAAGGGCCGCTGCGCCAGCTCTTTGAGATTGTAAATGCTTTGGATTTTCTGCCAGTCTTCCGCCGCGGTCTGGGGGCGAGCTTTGTGCAGATAGGCTTGAATTTGCTCGTCATTGAATTCCTGCAAATAGACCACTTCCGCATTGGATTGCTGCCGCAGCTCGCGATACAGCTCGGTTTCAATTTCGGAGAGGCGCGGGCCTTGGCCGATGAGCTTCACCTGCTCGTTGCGGTCTTTGAAGTAGTGCGTGCGGCAGGTGAGAATGACTTTGCCCGCACCGCCGGAATCAGCGGCGCGGCGCAGCTCGGTGAAATTGCTTTTGGTCACTTCCCAACGCACGCGATCCGCCATTTCATCAAAAGCGTCGAAGAGCAGGATGATCTTGCCGAGGCGCACCAAATGCTCGAAGCGCGGAAAGCTCAGGCCGGAGAGACCGCGCTTGCTGAAGTGGCTAATGATCAGACTTTCCAGCGAATTTTCTTTGCGCAATTCTTTCAGCGGAATGAGCACGGGCGCGGGATGCCGCAAAGGATCGCTGGCAAAACTCTTGGCGAGATTATAAGCCAGAAAACGCGCGAGCGTGCTTTTGCCGGTGCCGAGATCGCCAAGCACCACGAGAAAATTGGAACGGCTATCGCCGAGCCATTTGGCAAAGTGGCTGAGTGCCGGTTGCTTTTCGTAGGTAATGTCGGTGAGCAGATGCGGGCGAATGTACCAATCTTCGCCGTGCCAGTTTTCGGCCACCCAGGTTTCGTATTCGGCGATCAAATGCTCGTTGTATTGATCCAATGGCACCAGCTCGCGCAGCAGCTCGGCATAAGTGAGGCAAGAAACGCCCGCTTCTTCCAGCGCCAGCCGCGTCTCCGCCGCAAAGCCATCGGAAGAGACCGCAATCCAACGATAAGCCGGCAGTTTTTTTTGCGCTAGATTTTGCTGGGCGAGAATTTGATCGCGCTCGTTGGCAGTGATGCGTTTGTCTTTGCACTCGACAATCGCCTGCGTCAGCAGCCCGCCAATTTTTTGTTGAATCTGCAAATCAATCTGCACGCCGCTGAGCTGATTGTCTTGCTTCACCTCGAAGCCGAGCAGGCGATAGAGCGTCGCAACTTCTTCCTCGAATCGTTTGCCTTTCTTTTGCGCCAGCCGACCGCGCTTGGCGGCGTCTATCTCATGTTCCCGAAATTCAAACTCTTCTTCTCGCGCAAACTCGCGCCGGGGTAAATCCAGCGCTTGCAGTAGTTGGCGAAAGCGGAGGTCCCGATCATCGGCATTGCGGAAGTCGAGGTACTTGAGCGGCGCGATCAATTCCGGAATATCGCACGACTCAAACAGCAGCGGAATGAGACGGCGATCTTTATTTTCGGGATCTTTGATCAAAATGCTGGCAAACTCGGCGCGCGGCCAGGTTTTGGAAAAATAGGCCGGCGTCATG
>JBOHQZ010000131.1:0-10978 GCA_050732275.1 bacterium | reverse complement strand
GTTTTACACCTTACGTTTCAAGAATTACGTATCACGATTTATTCGTATCTCAGCGCTTCGACCGGATTCGCCAGCGCGGCTTTGATCGCCTGCGTGCTCACCGTCAGCAGCGCGATGAGCAGGGCCAGTCCGCCGGCGAGCGCAAAGACCCACCAACTGATGTTGACGCGATACGCAAAATCCTGCAACCAACGATTCATGGCGTACCACGCCACCGGCCACGCGATGAGATTGGCCACCAGCACCAGCTTGACAAAATCTTTCGAGAGCAATGCCGTGACATTCACTGCCGTCGCGCCCAAGACTTTTCGAATGCCGACTTCTTTGGTGCGCTGCTCGGCCATAAAAGAGGCCAGACCGAACAATCCCAAACAAGCGGTGAAAATGGCGAGACCGGCAAAGACGCTGAAAACATCGCCGACTTTTTGCTCGACGCGGTACATGTTGCTGAAGCGTTCATCGAGAAACGAATAGGCGAACGGCTGATCCGGCGCGAATTCTTTCCATTTATTTTCCAGGAAAGCGATCAACGCGGCGACTTCTTGCACTTTGAAGCGGAATGAGATCAAGCCGCGGCTGCGGCCCAAGCGCAATCCCAACGCGCCGATATTCGATTTCAAGGAGGCGAAATGAAAATCTTTGACGACGCCGATCACGGTGTATGGAATCGTGCGGTCGCGGTCGATGCCCTGGCCTGGCGTAAATCCCCAGGTGTAAATATTTTTGCCGAGGGGATCTGCAAAACCGAACATCTTGGCCGCTTTCTCGTTGAGAATGACCGCCGAAGAATCGGCGCCGAACGATTCGGAAAAATTCCGGCCCGCAACGATTTGCATGCCCATCGTGGGAATATAACCGTAATCCGCTGACCAAATTTGCATCGAAACCGGATTGTCGCCGGCGCGCTGGCCTTCCGGCCAAAAGCCCGTGTCGCTGCGATCGGAGCTGACCGGCAGATAGCCGCTTACCGTTGCGCTCGCTATGCGCGGATTGCGCATCACCTCGTTTTTGAAAGCATCCAACTTTTCTCCCAGCGCGTAAGCGTCGTGCAGAACGATTACTTGCTCTTTGTCGAAACCGAGATTTTTGTTTTGAATGTAGTGCAATTGATTTCTGATGATAATCGTGCCAACGATCAAAATCACCGAGGCGGCGAATTGAAAAACCACCAAGGCGCTGCGCAACCGGCTCGCTCTCGCCCCGGCTTGCAATGCGCCTTTCAAAACGCTCACCGGCTTGAACGCCGAGAGCACGAAAGCGGGATAGCTGCCGGCGACTACGCCAACCAGCAGCGTGATGCCGATGAGCGCGGCCAACATCGGCCAATTGCCGAAATAAAAAGTTTGCAGATTTTTCTCGGCCAGGCGATTGAATGTGGGCAACACGAGTTCCACCATGACCACCGCTAAGGCCATGGCGATAACGCTCAGGAAAATCGATTCGGCCAGAAATTGGCCGATGAGTTGACGCCGGTACGAGCCGACGACTTTGCGAATGCCGACTTCGCGGGCGCGATTGGCGGAGCGGGCGGTGGCGAGATTCATGAAATTGATGCAGGCGATGAGCAGAATGAAAAACGCGATGGCGGAAAAAATGTAAACGTATTTGATATTGCCGTTCGGCTCGAACTCCACGCCCAAATCGGAGTGCAAATGAATATCTTGCAGAGGCTGCAAATAAAAACGAATCTGATTTCCCTGTCTTATAATCTCGTCGAGGCTGGCGCCTAGAAGCTCTTCCGCCTGCGGGCCCGCGTATTTTTTGACCATCTCAGGAAACTTGGCTTCGAGCGCTTTGGCCTTCAGCGCCGCGGGTTCCCCTCCTTCTTTGAGCAAAAGATATGTTCTAAAATTATTGCTGACCCACATATTATTTCGGCTCTCGTCCATCGAGGTCAGCGAGGCGATGAAGTCAAAATGGAAATGGCCGTTGTCCGGCATATCCTCGAAGACGCCGGTGATCTTGAAGACATCGGTGTTGTCGAAGAGCAGCGTTTGGCCCACCGGATCGGCCTCGCCAAAATATTTTTTGGCACTAGCTCGGCTGATGACCACCGCGTTTGGCGCGGTCAAAGCGGCTTTGGCATCGCCGGCGAGCAGGGGAATGGTAAAAATATCGAAGATCGCATCGTCGGCAAAAATCACCCGTTCCTCTTTAAAATTTTGCTCGCCTGCTTTTTTGATCAGAAAGCTGCCGTAGCCGCGAAAACGTGCGGCACTTTCGACTTCGGGAAAATCCCTGACCAGCGCTTCGGCCATCGGCGCCGGCGACACGGCCATTTGAAAATGAGTGCCGCCAAACTTGTGATCCGAGGCCACGCGATAAATCCGCCCGGCTTTCTCGTGATGGCGGTCGTAGCGCAATTCGTTCTGCACATAGAGCAAAATCAAAATGCAGCACGCCATGCCGATGGCGAGGCCGAGCACGTTGATTAACGAATAGGCTTGGTGTTTGAGCAGGTTGCGGGCGGCGATTTTGAGATAGTTTTTGAACATAATGGCTCCTCGCAAAGCGCAGGGCGCTGCAATGGATTCAAATGAACTCAAGTATTTTAAAGTATTTTAAAAATATAACGGCTTGACTTTTTCGCTTGCATATCGTAAATTAAATCGTTTATCATTTCGCCTCATTTTAAATTTAGTTCGGGTAATAGCCATGACAACATTAGAAAAACTCGAAGAGCTGATTTACAAGGGTTTCAAAGAAACCGATGAACGCCTCGCCCAGCACCGGAAAGAAAGCGATGAGCGCATCGAACGACTGCATCAAAAATTCGCGAAAGAACTCGGTGGCGTCACTGAATCGCTCAGCAGATTCTCCGAGCAAGAGGTTTTGGCGGCGGTCAAACGCCTTTTTGACAAGCGTGGCATTCCATTAAATCATCTTTTTCGCAATTTGTCGGGGCATCTCAACGGTGACACCATGGAAACCGACGTCATCGGTGTCGGGCCGGAACATGCAGTTTTGATCGAAGTCAAATTGCGCTTGCGGCAATCCGACGTTAAAGAGTTTTTAGAAAAGAAAATGCCGCGTTTTTTTAAATTCTTTCCGAATCTGCAACGCCCCGTGCTCTATGGCGGCGTCGCCGGCATGAGCATCGATGATGATGCCGACCGCTTCGCCTACAAACAAGGCTTATTCGTCATCACGCCAAGCGGTGAAAACCTGCGCATCTTGAACGACAAAAAATTCAAACCCCGCTCATTTGCTCAACCTGCCAATCACAACGCGAAAAGAAAAAAATCTCGCTAAACTTCGCCCTTTGCTCATTCGTAACGTAACGATTCCACCGGATTCGCCAGCGCCGCTTTGATCGCCTGCGTACTCACCGTCGCGAGCGCGATCAACAATGCCAATCCGCCTGCCAGCGCAAACACCCACCAGCCGATGTCGATGCGATAGGCAAAATTTTCCAGCCATTTCTCCATGACGAAGTAAGCCAGTGGCGTAGCAACCAGCAATCCCAATAAAACGAAGCGAGTGAAATCTTTGGATAGCAGCACGACAAGGCTGGAAATCGAAGCGCCGAGAACTTTGCGCACGCCAATCTCTTTGGTCCGCTGCGCGGCCATAAATGCCGCCAAACCGAACAGGCCGACACAGGCGATCAAAATAGCCAGGCCCGCGGAGATTCCGAAAATCCGGCCCAGCCGTTCGTCGCGATTGTATAAATCAATCCACCATTGATTGAGAAAAGCATGTTCGATGGGATTGACCGCGTCGAATTGCGCATGCACTTTGGTGATGAAATCAATCGTCTCCTGCACATTCTCGGCAGCGATGCGCAACGAAAAATAGTCGATGCCGTGAACGGCGTGCCGGCCGCCGGCGGGCATGAAGCCCATCACCATCGGCTCGATTTTGCCGTGCAGAGAATGAAAATGAAAATCGCGGACCACGCCGATGACGTGGCCGGTAAAATTATAAGCCGGCACGCGAATCACCTGTCCGATCGGGGAATCCACAAACAACGCTCTTGCCGCCGTCTCGTTGAGAATCACGGCGGTGGAATCGGTGGCCAACGCGCGCGAGAAATTGCGGCCCTGCACGAGATCAACCTCGTAGACGCCGATGAAATCTTCATCCACGCCGTTGAAATACATTTGCTGCGCCTCGGTCTCGGCCTGTCCTTCTTTCACCGCGCGGATGCGGCGAAAACTTTTCCAATCTCCAGGCACGCGCGAAGAAACGGTTACATTGCGGATAGCAGCATGGCGCAGAAACTCATTTTTGATGTTGAGAAAATTGGCCTGCACGTCGTCATGATTGATGTCGATGACTACGAGTTGATCCTGGTTGAAACCGAGCTGCTTGTGGCGCGCATAATTGAGTTGCTGAAAGACCACCAAAGTCGCAACGATCATGAGAATCGAAAGCGCGAATTGCACGACCACCAATCCTTGGCGCAACCGCGAACGTTGTGCGCCCGCTTTAAGCTCGCCTTTGAGAACGGCGGCCGGCTCCAAGCGGGAAAGATAAAACGCGGGATAACTTCCGGCGATGAGGCCGACGAGCAGAACCAAGCCCAGCAATCCGATGAAAACCGAGGCATTGCCGGCGATGCTCAGCGACAGGTTCGCGCTGGCCAGCGAGTTAAAATATGGCAGCATCGCTTCCACCAAGCCGATGGCGAGCAAGAAAGCAATCGCCGCGCTGAGAAGGGATTCGGTCAGGAATTGACTGATCATTTGGCCACGATTGGCGCCAACGACCTTACGCAATCCAACTTCTTTGGCGCGTTTCATGGAGCGCGCCGTCGCCAGGTTCATGTAGTTGATGCAGGCGATTGCTGCGATGAAAATGGCGATCAACGCGAAGACGTAAACGTAAACAATCTGCCCTTCTTGAGCATTTTGCTCGGAACCAATTTCTGCCGAGCCAAAATGGATGTTGCTGATTGGCTGCAAATAGAATCGAGTTTTCGCCGCGGCTTCTTCTCCGCGATGTTTGCGATTAAATTCGCCGAGCTTCGCTTCAAGATTTGACTTGGTTGCCGAATTGTTCAACAGCACATAGGTGATCACAATCGTGTTGTTCCAGTCCGTCAACCAGCCGCGCACGTTTTCAAAGCGCTCGAGCGTTGATTGTGAAATTAGCAAATCGAAGTTTAAGTGCGAGTTGTGCGGAATGCCGCGCAACACGCCGGTCACGGTGAACGCCGTTTGAATAAATTCAGGAAAATCTTCGGCTTCGATTTGCAAGGGTTTGCCCAACGGTTCTTCGTCGCCGAACAATTTTTGAGCCATCGTCTCCGTCAAAACTACCGAGCCAGGCGCCGAGAGCGCGCTGTTCCGATCTCCGGCGATCAACTGAAAATCGAAAAGTTTAAAAAAGCTCTCATCCGTGAAAAAATTCCTCCGCACGATTTGTCCGGTGGGGCCGGTCACCTCCCGCTTCACCGTCAAGCGAAAGCCCTGGAAAAACTGCGCCGAGGCTTCAACCTCCGGAAATTCGTCAACAAGCGCCGGCCCGAACGGCCCCATGGTATAGGCCACTTGTTGCTCGCCCTGCGAGCCGCTGCGGACTTGAATCACGCGAAAAAGGCGATCCGCCTTTTCGTGAAAGCGGTCGAAGTTCAGCTCGTCATGGACGTGCAGAAGAATCAAAATGCAGCAAGCGATTCCGATGGCCAACCCGAAAATGTTAATGAACGAATAGGTTTTGAATTTGCGGAAATTTCTGAGGGCGATGATAAAGTAGCTTTTGAGCATGTTCTGGCTCCAGTATTCAGTTTTCAGTGATCAGTTCATGCCATTGTTAAACAAATGGTTTGCCGAAAACCTGTCCCGGAGGGACAGCCGACAATAGCCCAACAATTTATTGTTGGGAAAGCATAGTTCCAGTGCCTCGCAAGTCCCGAAGGGACGAATGAAGACGAAGCGGTCGTGATTACAGAAGTGTTGTTTTTCAATCGTCCCTGGCGGGACTTGGGAATATTGTTATTTCATGTTGCCCAGAGATAAAATCTCTGGGCTATTTTCATTTTGGCCCTTCGGGACAGAACGCCGCATATAACAATCGCTAACTTAATGACATGAAGTGATCAGTTTACTGAATACTGAACACTGGTTACTACTTACTCGTAACGCAGCGCCTCAACCGGATTCGCCAACGCTGCCTTCAAAGCGCGATAACCGATCGTCGCGCCGGCGATGATGAGCGTGACGGCGATGGTTGCCGCGAAGACGCCGAGGCCGACGTCAATGCGATACGCAAAATTCTCCAGCCAGTTTTTCATCACAAAATAGGCCATCGGCGCGGCGACGGCAAAGGCAACCGCGATGAGCGCGGCAAATTCTTTTGAGATCAGGCCGAGAATATCGACGACGGTGGCGCCGAGCACTTTGCGCACGCCGATCTCTTTGGTGCGCTGTGCCGCGACGAACGAGATCAAGCCGAGCAGGCCGATGCAGCCGATGAAAATCGCAATTCCAGCGAAGGCGCGAAACAGTTGCGACATTTTTTGCTCTTCTTCATAAAAGCCGGCGAGGCGTTCATCCAAAAACTCGTAGCTGTAAACAAATTCAGGAAATGTCGCGCTCCAGGCCTTCTCAATGTGATGCAACGCTTCTTTAATGCTATTCGCATCGATCTTGATGCTGGCCTCTTGATAAGCCCGACGATGGGCGGCCAATAGGCAGGGCCGAATTTCTTGTTGCAGCGGTCGGGTATGAAAGTCCTGTACCACACCGACGACCGGCATATACGGCCGCCGGCCGCCGAGTTTGAACATCTTGCCGATGAGATCATGCGGCGCGTAGCCGAGCTTTCGCGCAAAGGTTTCGTTTACCACAAACTCCGAAATCGTGTCGCTCTCGACGTAGCTGCGGCCCGCCACCAGCTTCAAACTGTAAGTTGGAATGTATGCCGTATCGGCGAATTTCAAATCCGAGGCGAAGGTTTCTTCCGGCCCGTTCAGCGTGTGGCGCAAATTGGTATCCCAAGTATTTCCGGAAGCGGCGCTGGAAAAACCGAATGTGGCGTTGTGAACATGGCTGTTCTGCAGCAATTGCGCGCGTAGCGTTTGCAGCTTGGCCGCCTCATTCACCGGCAACGGTACCGTGACGATGGCCTGCCGGTCAAAGCCCATTTCTTTGCTGCGAAAATAATCCATCTGCGTGGTGACGACGAGCGTGCCGATGATCAGCATTTGCGAGATGAAGAATTGAAACACCACCAAACCGCGACGCAAGAACAAGCCGCCGCCGGTTGCCGTGCTCACTTTGCTCTTGAGCGCCAGCGCCGGCATGAATCGGGAGAGTACGAATGCCGGATAAAGACCGGCGAGCAAACTCACGGCAATGATGAGCGCGCCCAGAAAGCCGAGCAGCGACAAATCGCTGAATGGATGGAAGCTTATTTTGAGCCGCAAAATTTCATTCAGCGTGGGCAACAGCAGCTCCGCGATCACGATCGCCAAAGCGGCGCTCAGCGCCGTGATCATGAACGTCTCTCCTAAATATTGCTTCACGAGTTGGGATCGAATAGCGCCGAGAACCTTGCGCACGCCGACTTCTTTAGCACGGTTGATCGTCTGCGCTGTGGCCATGTTGATGAAGTTGATGCAGGCGGTGATGAGTAAAAAAACGCCGATCAGGCCGAGCGCCCACAAAGTCGTCTTTGAAATCGCGCGCTGGCCGTAATTGCCGTAGCGGCCGTCGTAATGCACTTCGCTCAACGGCTGCACTTTGTGAACGCGCTTGTTCGCGTCTTTCGCATGCGGATGATACTTTTCCTTGAAATCGACAAGCCGGCTTTCAAATTCCTGCGTCGTAAAATTGGGCGGCAAAACCACGTAGGTGTTGACATTCGACCTCAAATTGCCCCACGATTCAACATCTGTGCCGGTTTGCGGCAATGTTTTCCACGAGATGAGCACGGAAAAAGGAAAATCGGTGTGAATCGGAAAACTTTTGACGACACCGACTACTTTCAAATCGATTTGGTTATCCATCCGGATCGTTCGGCCCAGCGGGTCGGCGCTGCCAAAAAACTTTTTCGCAAACTCTTCGGTGAGTGCAACCCCATTCGGCTCGGCCAGGCTTTTCGGATCACCGGCCATCCAGGGAAAATCAAAAATTTCAAAAAACTCCGGCTCAACAAAAGCCACTCGTTCATTCTCTTGAAAGCGTTGCACCGTTCCATCATCCTGCGTGATGGCGAAGAGCCCGCCAGAATTGCCGAAGGCAACGGTGATTTTTTCCAAGTTCGGAAAATCCTGGCGCAAGGCCGTGGCCATCGGAATCGGCGACCCCATTGTCTCGCTGATGATGTCGTTGATCTTTTCATCCGTCACGATGCGATAGATGCGGTCAAACTTGCTATGAAAGCGGTCGAAACGCAACTCGTATTGGATAATCAAAAAAATGAAGAGGCAACACGCCATACCCAGCGCGAGTCCGAGCACGTTGATCGCGGTGTAATTTTTTTGGCGGCTGAGCTTGCGCAGGGTGGTGATGAGATAGTTTTTGAGCATGATTTGGTTCCAGTAATCAGTTACCAGTTTTCAGTGATCAATTTTCTAAATACTGATCACTGAAAACTGATTACTTTTTTACTCGTAGTGCAGCGCTTCCACCGGATTCGTCAGCGCGGCTTTAATGGCTTGGTAACTCACCGTCAACCAAGCAATCATTAACGCCAATCCGCCGGCCAGCACAAAAATGGCCGGACTCAAATCCGTGCGATAGGCAAAATCTTGCAGCCATTTGTTCATGGCAAAATACGCGACAGGCGCAGCGATGGCGAAAGCGATGGTGACGAGTTTGGTAAAATCTTTCGACAGCAGCAAAATGATTTGTTGCACGGAAGCGCCGAGCACTTTGCGCACGCCGATTTCTTTGGTGCGCTGCTCGGCGATGAACGACGCCAGCCCGAACAAGCCGAGGCAGGCGATGAGAATGGCGAGAATGGTGAAGTAGCCGAAGATTTTGCTCTGGCGCTCTTCGTTCTGGAAGAGGCGGCCAAAATCTTCATCGAGGAAAAAATAGCGGAACGGGTAGCCAGGCTCAAATGCCTGCCATTTTTCTTGCAGGAAAGCGATGGTGGCCGGAATATTTTCGGGACGAATGCGCGCGACGACGTTGACAAACTCGTGCGGCGCAATGCTCATCACCAGCGGCTTGATTTCCCTGTGCAGCGATTCGATGTGAAAATCCTTGACCACGCCGATAATGGTGCGGACGTCGCTTTGCTCGGGCGTCGGACCGATTTCCGTGAGGGTTTTGCCGATGGCGCTTTCCGGCGTCATCCCCATGAGCCGCGCTGCCGTCTCGTTGATGATGCAGGCTTCCGAGGTGTCGCTGACGAACTCGCGCGAGAAGGCGCGGCCCGCGACCATTTCAATCTCCAGCGTGCTCAACAAATCCACGCTCCCCCGAAAAATTTGCAGCGGATAAACCACTTCCTCCGGCGCGCCTTCAGGACGAAAGGCGGTGTCGTTGTCAAGGCGGCCGGGCACACCGCTGGCGGCAGCAACGTTCACGAAACTGGGATTCTGCAAAAGCTGTTCGCGAAATGAATCATAATTGCGCAAGCCGGTGGCGGTTTCAATCGGCAGCACCACCACTTGTTCTTTGGTGAAGCCGAGGCGTTTGTTGCGCATGTAATCGAGTTGTTTGAAAACCACGCCGGTGCCGATGAGCAGAATGATGGAAATCGCAAACTGCAAAACCACCAGCGTGCTGCGCAGCCACGGGCTTTTCGCGCCGGTTTTCAAGCTGCCTTTCAACACGGCGATCGGCTGAAAAGAGGAGAGCACCAAAGCGGGATAAACGCCGGCCAGCAAACCTGTAATCAGTGCGACGCCGGCGAGGCTCGACACAAAGCCGGCATTGGCAAAAACGTACAGCGGCAATTCCTTGTCCGCGAGACGATTAAACGCCGGCAGCAGCAACTCGATCAGCAAGAGCGCAATGAGGAGCGCCATGAACGCCAACAAAACGGATTCGCTGAGAAATTGCTTGACGAGCTGCAAGCGCACGGAGCCGAGTACTTTGCGCATGCCCACTTCTTTCGCGCGGTTGGCGGAGCGCGCCGTTGCCAGGTTCATGAAATTGATGCCCGCGATCAGCAGGATGAACAGCGCAATCGCCGTGAGGATGTAGAGATAATTGACGTCGCTGGTCGCGCCGATTTGATTCTCCACGCGGGAATGAAGATAAATATCTGGCACGGCTTCGAGAAAAAATCCCCATTTCGCGCCGGCAGCCACGGCTTGATCGTAAGATTGTCCGATCACGGCTTCAATCTGCGGCGCCACGTATTTCCTGACAAGGCCGGGGAATTTCGCCTCGAGCTGGTCGGGTGAAGTGCCCTCCCGCAACAAAACGTAAGTATGATATGAATTGCTGATCCAGCGCGGGTTTTGGCTCTGCGGCCGCGTGTTGAGCGAAACCAGCATGTCGATGCGCAGATGCGAGTTGGCCGGCAGGTTTTTCAGCACGCCGGTGACTTTGTAATCGGCGCGGTTGTCGTAGCGCAGCACTTTGCCGAGCGGCGGCTCGCCGCCAAAATATTTTTCAGCCATCGCTTCGGTGATAACGATGCTGTTCGGCTCCGCCAGCGCGGTTTTCGCCTCACCTTGCGCGAGCGGAAAGCTGAACATGCTCAAGACGCTGCCATCCGCATATATCAGGTTGTCTTCATAAAAACGCTTCTCGCCATGACTCACCAATACGCGATTAACCGACCAAAAGCGGCCGGCGTTTTCAACTTCGGGGAGTTCTTGCGCGAGTGTCGCCGCCATCGGCGCGGAAGTGGTGGCGGATTTGATAAAGCGGCCGCCGACGCCGGCGTCCAGCGCGACGCGATAAAGCCGGTTGGCATGTTGATGGAAGCGATCATAACTCGATTCGTGCTGCACATAAAGCATGATGAGCGCGCAGCACGTCATGCCGATCGCCAAGCCGGCGACGTTGATGAAAGAATAGCCTTTGTGCTTGCGCAGATTTCTGAAGGCGATTTTGAGATAATTTTT
>JBOHQZ010000130.1:0-10994 GCA_050732275.1 bacterium | reverse complement strand
ACCGAATCTGCTCAAAACGCCCGGCAAGAAAGCAGGCGAAGCTGCAGATGAAAGGAATTTTGCCCGCGAGCGCCAGGCCGGCGCCGATGCCGACGAGATTGCCTTCGGCAATGCCGATGTCGAAATGCCGCTGCGGAAATTTCTTGGCGAAACCGCCGGTCATCGTCGATTTGGAAAGATCCGCATCGACGACGACGATATTCGGATATTTTTCCCCTAAAGAAGTGAGAGCTTCTCCAAAAGCCGCGCGCGTTGCAGTTGAGCCCATGATTGTCCTTGTAAGAAAAATCTGAAATAAACGTGGCTGTCATTCCGAAGGAATCTTTTTAGAAGCAAGATAATCTTGAACTGAAAAAGGATTCTTCCAGAATGACATGATGTAGGTCAATGTGTTTTAATATCGCATAGCCCGGATATCTGCCAACGCCTTCTCACACTCTGCCGGCGTCGGGGCTTTGCCGTGCCAATCAACCAGATTTGCTTCCATAAAGCCGACGCCGCGGCCTTTGATGGTGTTGGCGACGATGAAAGTTGGTTTGCCGCGTACAGCCTGGCTACGGTCGAGCGCCGCGAGAATTTGCGAGTAATTGTGCCCGTCGATTTCTTCGACGTGCCAATTGAACGCACGCAGCTTGTCCGTGACAGGCTCGAGGTTCATGATCTCATTCGTCAGGCCGTCGATTTGGGCTTTATTGTAATCCAAAATGACAGTGAGTGTATCAATGCCGAGATGCGGCGCGGCCATCAGTGCCTCCCAAATTTGTCCGGCCTGGCTTTCGCCGTCGCCGATCATGCAATAAACATGGAAACGCCGATTATCCATTTTGCTCGCCAGTGCCATGCCAAGCGCAATCGACAAGCCTTGTCCGAGCGAGCCGGTAGAAGCCTCGATGCCGGGCAGCCGCACGCGATCGGGATGGCCTTGCAACGGCGATTCCAATTTGCGCAACGTCATCAGTTGCTCGCCGGGAAAATAGCCGCATTTCGCGAGCACGGCATAAACCGCCGGCACGCCGTGCCCTTTGGAGAGAATGAAACGATCGCGCTCCGGCCAGTTGGGTTCTTCGGGCCGATGGCGCATCCGCGCAAAATAAAGGCAGGTCAAAATATCAATCGCCGAAAGCGAGCCGCCGGGATGTCCGGAACCGGCTGCGGTGATCATGCGAATGATGTCCAGGCGCAGCTCGCGCGCGATTTCTTGCAGTGCTGAGATGTCGGTGATTGGCGCCATAAAACTATTGAACTCCTATAGCAATTTTCAACTTTTTGTCAAGCTTTTTCATCAGCGTAGGTGACGCTTTCCCCAACCTTCTTTTGGCTAACGTCTTCTCAAGGTTAAAAAGTTTTGCCATGCGAAAAACAGAGTCGAAATGCAACCCTGTCCCGCCAAAATCCTTGTCCATCGCTCTGAGTGCATGGTCAGAGGGAATCAGTTGGCGGTGAATGTTAGTCGTAATCAACGCCACAATAAAATCATCTTCAGATGGATCTTCAGGCGAGACGACCAGAGCCGGACGTACCTTCGTGGAAGTCAGATCGGAAAGTGGTACCGTAATAAGAATGATGTCACCGCGTTTCACAGTGGTTCCCCATCCTCCAAAGTGTAAACATCTTGAGAATCATCATAATAAAAATCCAACGATCCGCTGGCTTCGATAGCCCGCAGAATTTCTTTGTCAGTCGCTTCTAATGGCTTGGCCTTTTCTACCGAAGCTTTGGCCAAAATAAACTCGACGAAATCCAAAACTTCCAGAATTCTGCCCTTCGGCAATTGTTCGAGTTTGGTGATGATGTGGCTTTTCAGCGCCGCTTCCATACTATTTTCTTATTTTCTATGACGAAATTTACACTCTTTTTCACAATCATAAATATAGCCGAAAAAACCGGAATTGTCAAGCGAATATCGGATATTAGAACAGAAACGCCATTGAATGTTTCAACTCTGTAAACCGCTATCGCTTCGCCAAATCATCCCGATAAACCACGCCACCTTTCATCACAAAGCCGACACGCTGCAGCAGCGTGATGTCTTGCAATGGATCGCCGGAGACGGCGATGAGATCGGCGTATTTGCCTTTTTCAATGCTGCCGACGCGGTCTTGCCAGCCGATGATTTCCGCGTTGAGACTCGTTGCGGACACGATGGCGGACATCGGCGATTCACCAAATGACACGCGCAACGCCAGCTCTTTGGCATTCTCGCCGTGCGGAATTACAGAAGCGTCGGTTCCCATGCCAATCGGAATACCGGTAGCGAGCGCACGTTTGAAGCCGGCGACTTCGATGTCGCGAAGCTGGCGGTTGCGCTCGATTTCGGATTCCGGTATGCCGTGCCGCTGGCCTTCGGTTTCAATCACTTCACTCGTGTACAGCGTCGGCACGTAGAAAGTTTGGCGCGTTGCTTTCAACATGGCCGCGGCCTCGTCATCGAGGAACGTGCCGTGATCGATGGTGCGGACGCCGGCGCGAATTGCAGCTTTGATACCTTCAGCGCCGTGCGCATGCGCGGCAACTTGCCGGCCCCAACGATTGGCCTCGATCACCGCGGCTTGAATCTCCGCCTCCGAGTATTGCTGCGCGCCCGGATGAATCCCCTTTGAGAGCACGGCGCCGGTG
The DNA here is from genome assembly GCA_050732275.1 of bacterium. Classification (GTDB taxonomy): domain Bacteria; phylum Zhuqueibacterota; class Zhuqueibacteria; order Zhuqueibacterales; family Zhuqueibacteraceae; genus Zhuqueibacter. The sequence continues at coordinate 8,378 of JBOHQZ010000130.1, read as the reverse complement.
ACGAGAATCTTGATGAAATCCGCGCCGTGTTTGAAGTTGGTGCGCACCGCTTTCGTCACTTCTTCCGGGCCGTCGGCGAGGTTTTGGACCGTCGGCACCTCGACGTAGATCGAAAACTGTTTCGCATCGCCGGCGCCGCCGGTTGAAGAAACATAGTTGCCAGAGACAAGCAATCGAGGGCCGGGCACCGCGCCTTCATCAATTGCTTGGCGGAGATCAACGTCCACATAAGGCCAGGTCGGCCCCATATCGCGGCAGGTAGTAAAACCCGCCAGCAGCGTCATTCTCGCGTTGTGCGCGCCCCACAGCGCGTTATGTCCCGGCGTGGTTTTGACGAGCGCCTCTTCCCAATGCGTGCCATAGCGGTCGGTGAGATGCGTGTGCAAATCAATCAGCCCCGGCAGCAGCGTCGCATTACCGAGGTCGATGATCTTGGCGCCTTTCGGAATTTTTACTTGTGTGCCGACTTCATCAATCTTCTCGCCTTCAATGCGCACCATCGCCGGTTCAAGCGGTGCGCCGCCGCGGCCGTCGATCAAGCGCGCGGCTTTGATGATGATGGGCGCGTTTTGGGCAAAGATTGTTTGTGTTTGCAGAAATAGACAGACGACCAAAAGGGAGCGAAACATTTTTTTCTTTCGTGCGTGCAATTGACTCCGAAGGGGTCAAATCTGAAAGCTCAGGATGAAATCCTGAGAAAAATTACAAAGGCCAAATATAGCCCTGAAAGGGCGAAATCCCCTGGCGCACAACCTCAAACCCAGACATATCGTTCATCGTATTCGATGTTATAGAGTTTTAAAAATTCGCGAAACTCCTCTTGAAACGTTTTTTTAAGATGATGTTCTTTCTGCTCCGCAATATATTTTTTCAACGCCGGCACGCCCGACTCCCCGATTGAGAAGGCGCCGAAACCGTTTTGCCAATAAAAATTCTTATATTCCGGCCCTTTGGTTTTAATCCATTTGGACGAACTTTTTTTGGCTTCCTCCAGCAGATCACTCAGCGCGACCTTCCGCGAGAGTGAAATTAGAATATGCACATGGTCTTCGGTGCCATTGATGGCGAGTGCGGGAGATTCATGCTCGCGTAGAGTACCACACATGTATTTGAACAACTCGTCTTCGATCTCTGGCTTGATGAGCGGCTGGCGGTGTTTCATGCTGAAGACGACATGCACGAGAATGCGCGCGAGGCTTTGTGGCATGGTCTACCCATTTTGTTTTTTTTTTGATCTCAAAACATGGGATTTAAATAACGCCCCGTTGGGGCTGATAAAAATTGACATGGTGTTTTTTCCCACGGCGATGCCGATGGGCTAGCGGATTTGACCCCTTCGGGGTCGGGCTTATTTGGGAATTAAAATGTCCATTTTTCCTGTTCACAAATTCCTCACTCCCACCGGAACGCTTTGACTGCAATAAACAACGTGATCACCGACCAGACGGCGAGGCCGAGCAGTTGAGGGAACAAGTCGGCTAAAGTTGCGCCTTCGATGGCAATGCTCCGCAAGCCGTCGGCGAGATAAGTGAGCGGAAAGAAATCCGTGACAACGTGCGCAAAACCCGGTAGATTCGAGCGGCTAAAAAAAACGCCGGAGAGCATCAACATCGGCAACGTAATGATGTTGGCGAGCGGCGCGACTTGATCTTCCGATTTCGAGATACCCGAGAGCGCGAAGCCGATCGACAAAAAGACCACGCCGCCGAGCAGTCCCACGATGAGCATGTTGAAGATGCTGCCGATAAAATGCAAATTAAAAAACAAGACCCCGGCGCCAACCATGATCAGCACCTGCGTCATCAAAATGAGCAGGCGCGTGCTCACTTGCGCGATGATAAAATCGTTGGTCTGCATCGGCGTCACCAGCAGCCGCCGGAGAATGCCGCGCTTTTTCAGCATGACGAAACCAAACGCCACGCCAAAAACGCCGCTTTGCATAATCGACATCGCCAAAATGCCGGGCAATAGAAAATCGATGTACGTGAGGTTGCGACTGTTCACCAGCTCGGTGCGGAGAACATGGCGCGGAAGGTGATTTTCCCGGAAGACCAGCTCGTCCAGCGCGCGTTGCACGATCAATTTTCCGGCTTGCGTTTCCTGCTGTTTTTCGGCATTGAGAAAAAGTATCAGCGAGTCCTGCCCGGTGGGTTGGAATGCCGCCGGAATGACAAGCACCATGGCGCGCTCGCCTTTTTTCAACCGCGCCAGCTCGTCGTCTTCACGGCCTTGCGAAATTCTCAATGCCTGAATCGGCCGCAGAATGCCGACCAGCGTCGTATCCTGGGAATGGTTGACGATCCCGAGGGATACATGTCCAATCCCATCGAACTTGACGAAGCTGAACAAGAAAACCATGAACAGCGGCAGGAGAATCGTCCAAATGATCGCTTCGCGCTGCCGGATAAACATTTTGAATGACGCCGCCATCAATTTTGCTTTGAGCCGCATTTAATCTTCCCGTAATGAGTGTCCGGTCAAATCCAAAAACACGTCTTCCAAACTGGCCAGACGCTCGACGCGCTCTTTCTTGAAGCCCTTGGCCAGCAATTGCCGAATCAATTCTTGCGGCGGCGCGTTGGCAACGATCTTGCCACGATCCATGATCGCCACGCGGTCGCACAACTCTTCCGCTTCTTCCATGTAGTGCGTGGTAATGACGATGGTTTTCCCTTCCGACCGGATGCGTTTGATGACGCCCCACAAATGACGGCGCGCCTGCGGGTCCAATCCGGTCGTCGGCTCGTCCAGAAAAAGAATGACGGGATCATTCACCAGCGCCGCAGCGATGGAGAAACGCTGCTTCTGCCCGCCGGAAAGTTGCACGACATACGATTTCGCTTTATCGCGCAGTTCCACTTCATCGAGCAATGCCAACGCATCAACTTGCCGGCCATACATTTCGCCGAAGAGCAGCAACAATTCCGTAAGCGCGAGCTTGTCGAAGAACGAGGAAGCCTGCAGTTGTACGCCGATGAGTTGTTTGACTTTCTGCGGTTCCTGCTGCACGTCGATGCCGTCGAGCAGAACCCGGCCGGCGTCGATTGGGCGCAGCGTTTCGATCATTTCGAGCGTGGTGGTTTTACCGGCGCCGTTGGGCCCGAGAATGCCGAAGACTTCGCCGCGAGTGACGTTGAAACTGACGCCGTCGACGGCCACCAAGTCGCCGTAACGTTTTTTTAACTCGAAAGCTTCGAGGACGTGATTCATTTTTGTTTTTTTAATAACCGAGCGAAGTCCGGCTGGGGCAATTGAATTTTACAGAATTTAAAAAAACGTTAAGCCCAAGTTGGACTTCGCTTCACCGCCGGCACAACTCCGCATACTTCAACCCCGATCCCGTATTAAAAATCACGACGCGATCTTGCGGTTTGAGCCAGCCGACGTTCTCAAGCATCCGTGCGGCGAAAACCGCGGCGGCGCCTTCAGGGCAGAAAAAGATGCCGGTGAGTTGACTATATTCATAAACTGCCGGCGCGATTTGTTCTTCGGGCACGGCAACAGCGGTGCCGCGACTCTCGCGAATGGTGCGGAGCATAAGAAAATCTCCCACGGCGCGCGGCACGCGCAAACCGGCGGCGATAGTGCTGGCTCCCTCCCACTCCGGCGCGTGATCGAGGCCTTGATCATACGCGCGAATAATCGGCGCGCAGCCGGTGGATTGTATCGAAACCATGCGCGGGCGGTTGCTACCAATCCAACCGAGTTGCTCCATTTCATCAAAAGCTTTCCACATGCCGATGAGTCCGGTGCCGCCGCCGGTGGGATAAATGATGACGTCCGGCAGTTCCCAATCGAATTGCTCGGCGAGCTCGTAACCCATCGTTTTTTTGCCTTCGACGCGATACGGCTCTTTGAGTGTCGAGACGTCAAACCAGCCTTTTTTCTCTTTGCCGGCGGCAACTTTCTTGGCGCAGTCGTTGATGAGGCCGTCGACTAACTCGAGCTTCGCGCCGTAAAATTCGCATTCGTCAATAAATGGTTCCGGCACATCTTCCGGCATGAACACGAAAGCGGGAATTCCGGCGGCAGCGGCATAAGCCGCGGTGGCGCTGCCGGCATTGCCGGCGGAAGGAATCGCAACTTTTTTCACGCCAAGCTCTTTGGCGCGCGAGATGGCGAGACAAAGGCCGCGCGCTTTGAATGAGGCCGTCACATTGGGCGACTCATCTTTGATCCATAAATTGGGTAAGCCGAGATGTTGGCGTAGTCGCGGCGCTTCAAGCAGTGGTGTCCAGCCTTCGCCGAGCGAGAGACGGTTTTCTTTTTGTTGGATAGGAAGAATCGGTGCGTAACGCCAAAGATTCGACGGCCCATCTCTTAAAGAGTCTCGCGACCAACTTTGGCGAATGGCGGGCAAATCATAGCGCGCGAAATACGGACCGCCGCAACTGCAAAGGTTGAGCAATTTATCGGTTGGCTCGGTTTTGCCGCAGCGGGTGCATTCGAGGTGGGTGAAGTGAGGCATAAAACTATTGTCGACTATTATCGGTTGAGAATGTCATTGTTGATTTTCGATCTTTTTTCATAAAAACCGATGACCTTGGGATGGTCCGGTATGGATTTAGCTGGTGGTTAAAAATACATGAACGCCGCAATCGACAATGCCACGACCGCCAGCGGCCATACGTAGACAATCGTCGATCGCAAAATATCGGCGGTATCCACTTTGGCAAAATTCGCAATCCAAACGTTGGCGGTATTGGTCGGATCGCACACGCCTTGCAGCGCGCCGACCGAAATGAGCATGGCCATGATCGCATTCGGCTCCAGCGCGCCGGTGGTGAGCAGAATGGCGGCGACGCCGCTGCCCATGCCCCAGATATTCAACGGCCCGCGATAAAGCGCCAGTGGCGCCATGAGCGAAAAAATCACCACGTAAAGAAACCCATTCTGCCGCGGCGACATGGCGAGCAGAAACGGCCGCAAGGCGTCGCTGATGTTGGGGTGCTTGACGGAATTGAGCAGCATGCCGATGCCGACGATCAGAATCACCGCTGGCGCCACGCTCTCAAAGCTTTCCAATACCGATTTGGTGAAGGTTTGCACATTTTTGTGGCGAACCGTGATCACCACCGCCAACAGCGCTCCGGCAAAAAATCCGGAGAGCGCGGGCCAGTGCAAAACGTGCAAAAAGATCAGCGAGGCAAAAGGGGTGAGCAGCGCCAATTTCCAGCGACGCGAGCGCTGCTGGCGAAACGCTTCGACCAGCGCGTAGCCTTCCCAGAGCAAAAAAATTGCAACCGTCGCGATGCCGCCGACGATCGCGTTGAGAATCGAGGTTTCCGCGCCGGTATGCGTTTGCAAGTATTGCGGCGCCACCTTTGAAAAAAGCCAGATATTGAAAAACAAAATCAACAGCGAAACCAGGGCGATTTCACCTTCGGCGTTGGCCGACATTAATGCGAAAATCAGCCCGCCGATGAACGCCGGCACGATCGGCCAATCGAGAAGCAACACCAAAAGCAGCGGCACCAGCGGCGTAAACAAAGCCGTCCGGCGGATCGGCTCGCGCGCTTCCGCAGCCGCCGGCCCAAGCGGGGCAGGCCAAAAGCGGCGCAACTGGCTTCGCCGCAATGACCAAGCGCAGAAAATCAGCCCGACGACGGCGCACAATGCCGTCATGATCAAAGCGAAGTTGCGGACCGTGGCTTTCGTCAAGCCGAGCACGCTGATGTAAAGCTGCCAATTGCCGATGTTCAACGAGCCGCCCATGGCAACGCCGATCAACATAATGCCGGCAGCGGTCAGCGGCGCAATGCCCAGGCTCATCATAATCGGCAAAATGATGCTGCCCACGATGATCACGGCGCCAAGCCCGCCGAGCGTCATAAACATAATGGCCGTGGCGAACATGATACAAACGGCCACGACCAGCGGCCGGTCGCCGCCCAGCTCCGCAGCATAACGCACGAACACCGTAGCGATTCCCTGATTTTTGATGAACAGAGACAGCATGCCGCCAAAGATGGCGGCCATCATGGGAGGCATGACTTCTTTCGCACAGTTTTCGAGAATCTCCCGGAGAATATATTGGTGCGGAACATTGGCGATCATAGCCAACAACAGAGCCATGACCGGCAAGGCGAGCATGGCGGAAATGCGCTTCAAATACATCAACGCGGTGAACACGAGAAAGACAACGATCAGCGCGATGCCGACGGCGGACACGATTTCTCCTCTAAAAGTAAAGCCTGGCTAAAAGCCTGCGCGGCGGTTTCCTCGTCACGATAACTCAACGCGGGAATCGACACTGCGGGCAGTGGCAAGACGCGGTATTTGCACGCCGCCAAGCCGTGAAACAATTCGTGGGCGCAGGCGCGGTGCAGAGCCGGCGCCGAATCGCCGACATAGCGGCGGAGAATGGGCAAGAATATGCGAATCGTACGGCGGCTGCCATCCCATTCGGCTATCCGCAGCGGCGTCAATAGACAAGCATCTTCTTCATGCTCCAAGATGACGCGCAATCCCAATCTGGCGGCGAGAAGAAAAGGATTGCTCTCGCCGCGGGCAAGAAAATGGAGCGCAAGCCATTGGCCCCATTGCGAAGCGCGCTCACAGGTTATTTGTGGCTTTCGCATGTTTTTTAGAAACTAATCCGCCAGATTTGGTATTCGTCTCGGCGCCAACCGACAAATGCCAAACTCCTGCTAGTGGGAGAAAAAGCAGGGTTAGCCTCCGCACCTGGATAAAACGTGATTTGTCGCTCAGTTCCCGATTCTCTCAAAAAAAGATTAAGGCTATCGGAAGAAAGGGAAGCCGTTTTGGCATATACAAAATCACGGCCATTCGGCGCCCAGGAGAAATCAAAGCCTTCTATGAGGCTAAAAAAGTTTTTGGATTCACGGGTATCCAAATTCAACAAGAAGACATTGGTGCCAATAACGCGATGGTTTGATTCTACTTGATAGCCGTAACTGATTTCGCGCGTTCCGGGGCGAAAATCGAAATGGCTTATATAGCCGGCCTGACGGGAATCGACCAATGTCTCGACTGTTTTTCGATCAAAATCGATAAGAATGAGATCACTTGTATAAGGATAAGAAGAGAGCGGAGCGGCGAGGCTAATAAACTGCCGGGTTCCGGGTATAGGAATGAGATCGGCACTCCGGAAAGCTTCATCCACCATTGCCGTGTCCCGTGCGCCGGAAAACAAATCGCGGCGCACCAACGGGGATTTGGCACGCGGCTTCCAAATCACGAAAATAAGTTTCGTGTCGCCGTCCGTCAAAGCGAAGCCACCCAAATTATCTTGCGTTTCAACAATCACCTCCGGTTGGCCGCCAGTTGTCGGCACACGAATAATACTTTTGCGCTGGCCACGACGATCACGGCCATAACAATAAATCCATCGTCCGTCTTGAGAAAAAAACGGGCTGAAGTGATGCGCCGATGGACCGGTGAGTTGCTGACTATTGGGTTCAGGCAAAGGGCCGTCGATTTTCCGTTCCACCGTTTTCACTGCTTTGCCCGCGTAAGGATAGGCGTGTGGTGAAGAGGCCTGGAATTCATACTGTACCGATGTGCCGGGGGCAAACAAATCAGGACTCCAAAGACATTGACCATAACGAAACTTTGTGCCGGCTTTGGGAAAATAACCGCCGAAATAATCAATGATTAAGCCACGACCTACATCACTGCTTTGATACGAATAGGAATCGATGAAACCTGCAACGTCGAGATAGCCGACGAAGTTGATCTCGTGGCGCATTGTCGGATAGAGAAACCCCGGCGTCGCGTCATAAACAATAGCAACATCAAGAGTGTCGGCCACGATGCTGCCACGAACACCTTGACCACCGGTTCTTGTTTCAGTGGGAAGCTCACGCGAGCAAGCTAGCACGAAGCTGCTCAAGCACAAACCCCATGCAAGACGCTGATTCATTTTCTCACCTCAACAGCTAAACCAATAAGCTTGATCAAGTGATCTAGTGAAATGAAAAAAATTTAAAAATCAGTTGCATTGCAAAGCCATTGTTTTTTAATTTCAATTACATTATAATGTCATTGCTTTTAAAAAGCAAGAAGATTTCAGTGAACAACTGTGCGAATGTGAAGTCCGGCTTGGGCCATGGGATTTTGCAAAATTTGAAAAGTCGTCGCGCCCAAGCCGGGCTTCGCCTATTGATAGGAGCAACCCCTCGTGCGCCGCAAATTCCGCCGTCGCTTTAAGCCCACTTCTCATATCTCCACAACCCAGCAAATCCTTTTTCTCGATACCGGCACCAACGATCCCGAAGTCGAAGCTGCTTGGCGTTGGTTAAAAAATCGCTTTCCGCCGGCACATCGCATTTTTCCGGAGCAGATTCCAACGCGTGTTCACAACCAAATTCTGTGGTGGCACGAGACAGCCGCCAGTAATCAGTGGCCAGTAATCA
>JBOHQZ010000129.1:0-11079 GCA_050732275.1 bacterium | reverse complement strand
CTTCAAGCGCCACAATTATGGAATCCATCTGGCCGTGCTTGACGGTTGCATTGACAACGCGAACCGTGCGGGTGACCGTTGACTTTGATAACCCCTCCGCGATAATCAAATCAGTATTGGTCACGCTGGTTATCGAAGAGGTAACACTAAGCGGACCGCAGGCCGGAGCCACAGGGTCCAAGCCCGCGGCGTAACGCCCGGCCTGAACCCAATCGGCAGTGGTGATACGACCATCACCGCATGGTCTTGGTGCGCAATCGGCTCTTTGGAATTCATTCACCTCGGAGCGAGGTTGATCCAATGCGGCGGCAAAACGTCCGACCTGCACCCAATCGGCAGTCGTAACGCTGCCATTGTTGCTGCCATTAGGACGTGGAGCAACGTCGGCCTCGTAGCCGCGGGCTATCCTGACTTTGCCTGGTATCCAGCTCGTGAGCAAGGCGTTGGCATTGACATCCACCACCTCTCTCGCAATCGGTTGATCTCCGAACCCGAGCGTCGTTGAATCCGCCGATATAGTTGTATTCACCGAGAAAGTGACGACGACGATCTCGCGGGTGCCGGCAGCAAACTGCTGCCCGGTCGGCAGGGCAAGGGCGAGGCCATATCGACCTGAATTGGTTTGACTGGAATTGGTGTTGAGTGTGGCAGCGCCGGCGTCTTTTCCACGAACTGCTTGAGGATTGCTTAAAATCGACGTGTCAAACGCCAAACTGAATCCCAACGCATTCTCATCACCCTGTGCGACCAGTTCGATAGGTACATTCACCGTGCTGCCTGGAGAGGCGCTGGTATTAACCACCCGAATGAGCCTTGAGATGATTGTCAATTTAACCGTTGCTGTTTGCGGGCTGTTGTTGGCGTTGGGATCAGAAATCGTGACCGTCGCGTTATGAGCGCCAACAGCCAAATTCGCTATGTTGATCGACAGTGTTACGTTTTGGCTAACTCTGGAGGCGAGCGATCCACCTGCAGGCGACACCGTCAACCAGGAGGCATTGACAGCAGCACTCCAATTCAACGTGCTGCCGCTCGCGCCGGTATTTTGGAGGCTTAAAGTTTGTGAAGGAGGGTTATTTCCACCCAGAGCAGCAGTGAATTGGAAAGTTGAGGGGTTCAAACCAATCGCAGCTTCTTGTGATGTGGGCGCATTTCTTGTGCCGCCGTAGGCGCCAATGTCGATGCGGCTATTCGGTTGTGGCTCGTCGCCGACCGGATCCGCCGGATTCCCCGCATCAATGCAAGGCGAAGCCAGAGAAGTCGTTTTCAGGCGAAAATCTCCATTCAGCGCGTCCATAAATTGAGGATCGGCAGCAATATCATTGCCGCCGGCAACTCCATTGGCGCCGTCGTAATTTTTGTATCGGCTCCCAAAGACACAATTATAGTTCGCTTGCACACCGGCGGGTGCGATATAAATGCCGACATCATTCTTGGAGACAATATTATTCTGCACCACGGTGGCGTTGCCGGCATTGCCGCGGAGGTAAAGCGCATAGTTGATCGTGCCGCCGCCCGACAGCATGTTGTTGATGATCGTATTATTTTTGATGGCCGCGCTTACGCCCGCGGGCACATCGATTCCGACGGCAAAGCTTTGGAAAAAACGGTGAATAATATTATGGGTGATGATGGCGTGGCCGGCCGTAATCGCAATGGCTTTGTTGGCGCCGCCGCCGCCATCGAAAATGAAACCGTCAATCGTGGAGCTCTTGGCGTCGGTGAGCATCGTCCCAGAAACCGGTTTGATGATCGTTTTGTTGTTGAAAATATCACGCGCCGGCTTGGCAAAGGTGTCGTCGTAGCCGCCGAGCAACACGACCTTGGTGGTGGTAGAAAGATTTTCGCTATAAGTCCCTCGCGCGACTTTGACCGTATCGCCAACTCCGGCGCGATTCAGCGCCGTTTGGATGTTACGAAGCGGCGCGTTGCCGGTGCCGGGATTGGCATCGTTGCCGGCGGTCGAAACATGCAGTGATAAAGCTTCTCGAACGGCGATATAATTCTCACGCGTCCTGGTATGCGTTCCACCTGGGCCGCTAACCGTCAACGAGACCGTATATGTGCCGTCATTGTGATAGGTATGCGAGGGGTTCGTCGCCATGCTGGTTTGTCCATCGCCAAAATTCCACGAACGGCTGGTAATCTGCCCGGCCGACTTATCGGTAAACTGCACCACCAGCGGTTTCGGTCCTGCCGTCGGTGCGCCGGTGAAATCCGCTGCGGGCGTCCCACTTACGGTAATGTAATTCGTCTGGGTCTTGGTGTTTGATCCACCCGGCCCGTTGACGGTCAACGATACTGTGTAAGTGCCGGCATTGATGTAGGTATGAGATGGATTCGTTGCGATGCTCGTTTGCCCATCGCCGAAATTCCACGCGCGGCTGGTGATTTGCCCGGTTGAGGCATCATTGAACTGCACCGTCAACGGCTTCGGACCCGAAGTTGGTGACGCCGTGAAGTTTGCAATTGGCGGCGGTGGATCAATCACCGTAATATAATTGGTTCGCGTCTTGGTATTCGATCCACCCGACCCGGTGACCGTCAACGACACGGTGTAGGAGCCGGCATTGGCATACGTGTGTGATGGATTCGTCGCCATGCTCGTTTGTCCGTCGCCGAAATTCCACGCGCGGCTGGTGATCTGGCTACTTGATGAATCCGTGAATTGCACCGTCAATGGCTTCACACCGGAAGTTGGCGAACCGGAGAAATTTGCCACCGGCGGCAGCGGCTCAGTCACCGTGATGTAATTCGTGCGTGTCTTGGTGTTGGAACCTCCGGGGCCGGTGACAGTCAGGGATACCGTGTACGAACCGGAATTAGCGTAGGTATGCGACGGGCTGGTTGCCGTGCTCGTTTGTCCGTCTCCAAAATTCCACGAGCGGCTGGTGATCTGACCAGTGGAAGCATCGGTAAACTGCACGGCCAAGGGCTTCGATCCGCTTGTGGGATTACCGGTAAAGTCAGCCGTTGGAGGAACATCCGAATCGGTATTGACAACATAAGTCAATTCCCGTGAACAACGGAAAGTCGTGCCGGAAACAAATTGATAAGTCAGCTTGATGTCATGAAACCCAGGAGATGCGGAAGCACTGACCGCGAGGTCGAATTTGATCGTGAATTTACTGCCAATGATTTCCTGACTGACGCCATTGTCAGTGAACGTCATGAACCCGGGTAAAACTTTTTGAACGTTATAACCGGTCACCACACCACAGCCGATAGAGCTAATAGTTTCTGTAAACGATTTTGTGCTGCCAGGGCTGATTTTTACCGTATCACCTACGGCCAAGGCAAATACCGATGCGCTATCTTGTGCTCCGAAATGGTGACTCGCGATCCGAAGCAGATTGATTACTTCGGCACTTTTGGGCTTCTCTTGTGATTGCGCCACGGCGCACCATTGGATCGCCATGAAAACCGAGAGAATGATTTGGTATATGCGGTTTTTCATTTTTCACCTCCAAGTTTCAATGAGTTGGAACGATTTAGTCTCTTTAAAGTGAAATCTTTGTCGTAGACAACGCGCCACGCGGTGCAGAAAAAGCAAAAAATTTAGCTCACGGAATAGAACTCTCACGGAAGTAAAAGATTTTTATAATTCATTTTCGCGAGCTGTTCCAATTCCGTGAGCGATTAATTTTTTGGTTGCGGCTTGTCCGGGTTGTGAATCACCGTTAGTGGAAAAATGGCCATTTGTTTTAAAACGCCACCATCCACCTTTCTTTTGCCAATGCCGCGCTAACTGCTGTCCTCTTGAGAATGGCGCCGTTGATGCCGACGGCATAGGCGGCATTGGCATCTACGAAATGAACGCCACGAAGAGAGTTGGTGGTGCCGCTTTCCTGGCTTGTCCAGCTTGCGCCGCCGTCGGTTGTAGAGAGAATTTTCCCGGAATCTCCCACCGCAATGCCGCGGTTGGCATCCAAGAATGAAATGGCGTTGAGATTAAGGGTGGTTTTACTGACTTGGGTCGTCCAGTTATTGCCGCCGTCGGTGGTCTTCAGAATCGTGCCTTTAGCGCCGGCAACAAAACCAACATTACCGTTCAGCATATGGATGCTGTTCAATTCCTGCGTCGTGCCGCTGGTTTGACCATTGAAGGCCGGTTGTGTCGCACTCGCATCGGAAATCCGCGTGATTCGGCCAAACGTGCCGACGCCCCATCCATTATCGGCGTCGGTGAAAAACACATCATTTACAATGTCACTCGATGATTGGCCAATAGAATAAGTTGAAAGACCACCAGTGGGACTATAAGTGTAACGCCAAAAGGCGCGCCCGGTAAAACTTCCCACGATCGTCTTGCCTATAGCCCAAGCCTGTGTGGCAGAAATGGGAAAGACCTTATTACGGAACTCCGCTGATGATTGCGAGTAGAGCACGCCACCCCAATTCGCACCACCATTCAAAGTACGGCCTACCACATATAAACCGCCAATCCAGCCGGCATTTTGATCAATGAAATGTACCGAGTGCAAATCCCGAACGTCGGGAAGCCCGGCGCTGACCGCCGACCAATTGGCGCCGCCATCATTCGTGCGCAGAAGCGTGGCATTTGCTCCGGCCACCCAGCCTTCATTTTTGTTGAGAAAATGCACAGCGTTCAAAGAGCTGACCGTGCCGCTGGTCTGAGCGACCCAGCGTTCCTCCTTAGGGTTCAAATCCCGCGGGGGACCGCTCACCGGGTTTTTCTTTCCGCAACCGGCCATCGCCATGAAGATAGCCGCGAGCAACAACAGTCCAGATTTTCGCATACCAAACCTCCTTTGGTAGAAAGTTTATTTTTATACGTAGTTTTAAAAGTATCGAGGGCAACCCGAGCTTTGCTCAAAGTCATTTACCCCTTTACTCATAAGTGAAAAGGCGCAAAAAAATTTCAAAAAATTTGGAGGGAAAAATCAGATTGATGGGGATTTCGGTTTGAAGAGCAAAAAGCGGGGGGAGCGGGAGAATTACCGTTTTAGGATGCGAAAGAAATACTCGTCGATTTCTTCAAAAACGCCGGCGGCGTTGGCGCCATTGAGCTTGAGGAGGTAATCACCCGCCTCCAGAACCAACGCGGGCAAGCGTAGAACCACGGCCCTTCCCGTCTGTGTTGTGCGAGCCGCCGGCAGATCCTGGCTCCAGAGTTCCTTGCCATCGTCCGTTTCGAGCACGGCGCGATAACTTTTGTAGTCAACCTTGCTCTCCAGATCGAGCTGAAGCTGCACGAAGCTGGCGCCACGCGGAATGACTAATTGCTTCGTTTTTTCTGCGCTGCGGAGAAGACTGGCGGTGAGCACAAAGGAGACCACGGTTGGCTGCGCCAAGGACGGATTTTTTAATTGTTGCTCCAACTGCGCGCGTTGCTCCTTTTCGCGCTCGAGCTGCTCAGCCAACTGCTCGCTGCGGTCGCGCGTCCGATTCACTTGCGCCTGCAATTCCTGCTCGCGCTGCACCAGCGCCAGTTGCTCCGTTTTAAACTGCTCAAGCTCCCCTCGCAACCGCGTCGTTTCAATCACGAGCCAAGAAGCGCCTAAAAATAGAAAGACAACCCCCACTGCAAACGCCCAACGGACTGCGGGAGACGGAATGGGGAAGAATTTCAAGGGAGCGCGCCATTTGTCACGCAGAAAGGGCCGCCAAGCTTGCCACCAGGGAACCGTCAAAGTTTTCTTCAAATCCACGGCGAAATCCACCTTCTCTTGCCGCGCCGGTGTAACGAGATAATATCTTTCAAACCGCCGGCGATCCGCTTTGGAAAGTTTATGGTGGACATAGTCGTCGATCAGATCTTCCTCGACCGCCTGGAGCTGCTCAAAACACTCATTGTCGGTCAGGAACCGTTCCTGCAATTGAATCCGCTCGTCTTCGGACAAATCACCCAAGAGATATTCGATCATGGTTTTAGCATCGACTTCTTGCTGATTCATATTTCAGGTTCCTTATCAAACATAAGTGAACAAATTCGGAAGAATTTTAATCTTTCTTGAGCCGTTTCAAGCAGGCATTCCGGCAGGCTTTGAGATCGACTCTAAGATGAAATATTCTAAGTCTGAGCGCACCGATGGTCATATTGAGCTGTTTTGCCAATTCCGGTGAGGTGCCCTGCGCTTTAGCGTCAAGATGAGCCAGCATGAGCTCGCGTTGATTGGGATGGAGATTGTCCAAACATTGCCTCATGCATTTGAGCCGTTTTTTCTTCGATGCCTCGGAATCAGGATCTTGATCGGTGTCATCAGAAATCTCGATGTTCGCGTCATCGATCTCTATTTTCCTTTTGTCCTTTTTAAGCTGTCGCAAATATTCATGCCAAACATTCCACGAGAAACGAAAGGCATAATCACTCAGGCTTCGAATCTGCTCGCCTTGGATGGCGCGTTCCGCGATGCGGAGCATGGTTTCATTGGCCAGCTCTTTAGCCGATGACTGATCCCTTTTTAATGAAGCCTGCTCCAGTTGTTTAGTAAAAAAACCAATCAGGTCCGCGTAAAGAAGGTCGTGTTTTTGCCGCGCCCGCTCCGGCGCCGGATCAAACTGCGCCAGAAACTTGGCATACCTCTCTTGCTCCACGTTTCCACCCCTTCAAATTGTTTAGGTTCACTAAAAACTTCTTTCGGCGACGCTCGGTGGTTTCAGTGGGGTTCGGCGGATGGCTTTTCCTATTGAGTTGCGGCTCTTCAGCGTTAGGCCGTCATATATTTGCCGCTCTGTTGCTTTTGATTTGCCACTTGCCACTTGCCACTTGCTTCATCTCCATTCTCCTTGCAGCACGAAAGCGGCCCAATAATACGGCGCTTGCCAGCGCGCTTCTTTCCACAAAGATATTTGCGCCGCGCGCAGCGCCGCTGCCGGCCGCAACTTTTTCCCGCCGAGCATGACGTCATAGAAGCGCCGCATCAGCTCGGCGGTGGCGCGATCGTCGACTTTCCACAAGCTCGCCGCCACCCGCGCGGCGCCGGCATACATGAATCCGCGCGTCAAACCGACAAGCCCTTCGCCCCTGATCTCTTTGCCTAAAGCCGTTTGACAGGCGCTCAACACCACCAAGTCCGCCGGCAGATTCAGATTATAGATTTCATGCAAGCGCAGAAAGCCGTCCTGCGGCTTTCCCTGCTCGTCTACCAAAGATAGCACGATGCCCGACAACTCCGGGTGCGTGCTGTTCAGCAATCCGTGCGTGGCGAAATGAACCATGCGGTACCGGCTCAATTCGGCGCTGGTCGCCGTCGCGCGATTGGCCGCGAAATCAACGGCTTTCATGCCTTCTGCGACAGGCACAAGCTTCAGAATGCCCTCCGCCTCACGACGGCTGAAAAACAAGCGCGCAAGTCCTTCGCTGGAATCGGTTACTCCCATTTCTCGGGCTGATCGTAAGAATGGACTTGCCAGGGCGGTGGCGCCGGCCAAAAACGTTGAATCCGTCTTTGCTTGCTGCGCAATTTTTTTCTTATCATGCTGGACTCTTGGATCGTCGCTGGCAAAGACAGGATCAGCCAATGCCGCCACGGTCTTGCCGGCGGGTTGGCGTGCGGTCAATTCGCGCCGCAACACCGCCAGCACGGAAGCTGAGGGAATGGCGATGATTTCGTGATCAACAATGAGTGGCCGGTAGTCAGTTTTCAGTGGCCAGTGATCAGTGGCCAGTGTCCTCGGTGCACTGGTCACTGATGACTGCTTACTGGCAACCGATAACGTCGGCACGGGCAATGCACCAAATGGAATATATTGCAATGCGCCGTCACTCACAATCAACAAACGCTTGTTACCCAGCAGCTCGATCACCGGTCCCAGTAACCATTGACTCAAAGTGGCGGCCGTCGCCGGCAATTCATGATCGGCTTGAGCGCAGCGCGCCTGCCTTTGCATTTCGGTTTCATGAGGCCGGCTTTGGTTGCGCGCCGTTAAGAGATCATACACCCGCCGCGCCACTGAGTCGATGGCCGCGCGTTTCGGCAGCTCAAAGCTGTTGATGGTCGTTGGTGTCACTGCCCAAAGAAAGCTGCGTTCTTTGCCGAGCGCGTATTCCAGCAGCAAGGTCTCATCATCCAAGACCTGCTGCTGAATCTCTTTCGCGCTCAACGGCTGCGGCTGCGTCAGCGCGGCGTAACTTGGGCTGGTGGCGCGAATCTGCGCCTGAATTTCCTGATACTGTAATAATAAGGCGGCAACCTCCTTTTCTGCTGTGGCCGCTTGCTCTGGAGTGTGTTTGCCACCGAGCAGCCGCATCAGGCGTTCCGCTTTGGTGTTGAGTTGCTGCTGCAGCACATGCTCGCGTTCAACCAACACAGAATCGGCGCCTGGACGGATGTCCACATGGGCTTCGTTGATAATCTCGAGTAAGCTGCGACCACGAGCGCGTTCACTGGCTTGCAATGCTATCGCATCATGTCCTTCCGAGGGATGGCGTTGGTGCAGTTGCATGAGCAAATCGATGTAGAATTCATAGTAATTCTGCACCGTAGCAAAGTAAGAGGTGCGTAGTTCCGGACTGGCGACTTTGGTGCGCAAAGATTCAATAATATTGAGCGCCGGCTCGATCCGGGCGCGAGCCTCGATGAGATTGCCGAGATCCAGTTCAATGCCAGCAATACCGGCAAGCGTAATGGCCTCTTCATGGCGATCTCCCACAACGCGCCTAAGCTGAAGCGCCTGACCGAAATAGTCGAGTGCCTTCTGCTTCTCACCCAATTTGCCATAGATGACCCCGATGTTGTTCAGCGTCATGGCTTCACCGGCGCGGTTAGCTACAGTGCGCTTGAGCGCCAATGCTTGGCCAAGATAATCGAGCGCTTCCTGATGCTTGTCTAACGCGTAGTAGATCACGCCGATGTTGTTGAGTACATTAACTTCACCGTAACGATCTCCAACAGCTCGCTTGAGCTGAAGTGCCCGATCACAGTAATCAAGCGCTTGCTGGTGTTCGCCCAGATCTTTATAGACCATACCGATATTGGTGAGCGCAGCGGATTCTCCTCGTGGATCTGCCATGGCGCGATAGAGTGAGAGCGCTTGGCTATAGTGGTCGAGTGCCTTCTGCTTCTCACCCAAATCCCTGTAAATTGAGCCGAGGTTGTTGAGTGTAACAGCTTCTCTTCGGCGATCACCAATTGCCCGTATGAGCGCAAGCGCTTGGTGATGATAGTCAAAAGCCTTTTGCCTCTCGCCCAAACGATTGTAGATTGCGGCTATATTGTGGAGCGATACAGCTTCCCCTTGACGGTCGTGTGTAGCTCGCCGAAGCGGTAGTGCTTGTTCGTAGTAGTCAAGTGCTTTCATCGTTTCGCCCCACTCATTGTAGACCAAGCCAATGTTATTAAGCGTAACGGCTTCCCCGTGACGGTCACCAACGGCTTGATAAAGTGGAAGTGCTTGGCTGAGGTAATCAATGGCCTTCTGTTGCTCGCCCAAATCGTTGTAGACCATACCGATATTGTTGAGGGTTGTAGCTACCCTTCGGCGATCTCCAATGGCGCGATAGAGTGATTGCGCTTGGCCGTAATACTCGATTGCCTTCGGCTTATCGCCCAAATCGCTGTATACCGAGCCCATGTTGTTAAGGGTGCCGGCTTCTTCACGACGATTACCCACAGCTCGTGTGAGTATGAGTGCTTGACCGTAGTAATCAAGCGCCTTTTGCCCCTCGCCCCAATTATTGTAGACCGAACCCATGGCGTTCAACGTGGTGGCTTGCCCTGAGCTATCGCCGACGGCTTGTGTGAGTGGAAGTGCCTGGTTGAGGTAGTCGAGCCCCTTTTGAAGCTGGCCCATGTTAAGATAGGTTATGGCAATGCTGTTGAGCGTTTCGGCTTCCCCGCGTTTGTCTGCAATGGCTTGCTGAAGTGGGAGCGCCTGGACGAGGTAGTTAAGCGTTTTTTGATTATCACCGAACACACTGTATACCTCACCAATATTAACGAGCGTATTAGCCACTTTGGAGCTATCACCCAAAGTTCGCCACAGCGGAAGTGTTTCTTCGTACTTCGCAATTGCCTTTCTTAAGAATTCTGCTTTTGGTTGTGCACGCAACGCATTTCCCTCCGCAAAGGTTTTCTCCGCGGCAATACGATCTCTATCTTGCAGTGTAGCCGTGCGCAGTTCTTCGATTCTCACTTTGTATCGCCCTGAAGGCGCATCTTTATGCAGTGAGCGCACCTCCAGTCGATAGCTTCCTGCTGCTTCTGTCAGCCATGAAATCGGCTCCGGCCCTTGCGTGCCGTTCGGACTATCCACTTCAATAATCTGCTTGCCATCCGGCCCCAAAAGTGTCGCTACCACGTCGATGCCGCGTTGATCGATCACCACGTGAAGATACTGGCCCGCGGTCAGGTTAATTTGGTAGAGATGAGCTTCACCGCCTTTTAACCCTCGTTGGATGGGCCTATCAAGCTCGAGCGTGTGAACTTCCTGTCTCACTCGACTCGAGTCAGCGCGCTCTTGCGCTATGGCGGTTAGAAACGGGAAGAATAAAGCGCCGACGAGAAGCAGACCGAAGTACAAATAGGCAAATCGGCGCCGAGTTCCATGTTTTCTCGAACGTCCGTCTGTTGGTTGTGCCATAAAACTCCCTCCTCACGTAAAGCGTCTTTGACAACTTCGCGTTGATGATGCCTGAAGGCAACACGACAAACTCAAGATTTTCGCCCCAGCACCACTGCAAATGGCGCGCGCCGCCATGTCACTTCGACTTCAAAGCCAACGGCCTTCAGCATCGCCAATTCTTGCGCCAATGGGAAATACGTATCTTCTTCAGCCCAGGCAGCGAAAAAGCTTTGTGTCTGAGGCAAGCTATAAAATTGGCGCAGATGCTTTTGCCAAATTTCCATGTAGCGTTGAGAGAGTTTCGGCTTTTCTGCCATCATGCAATCGCCATTCGCAAAAATGCCGCCGCGGCGCAAAGCGGCAAAGCATTTGGCGTAAAAGCGCTGTTTGGTTTTCTCTTCGGCAATGTGGTGCAAGGCCAGCGTTGCAACTATCGCGTCGCAACGCGGCAGAGAATTTTCGAGAAAACTGCCCTGAATCAAGGTCGGCTGCTGAGCGTGCTTTTGCAAAAGACGGCGCCGAGCCAAAGCCAGAATATCCGGATCGGAATCA
>JBOHQZ010000128.1:0-11136 GCA_050732275.1 bacterium | reverse complement strand
CGGAATAACAATGGTACCGGAGCTGGAGAAGAGCTTGCCTCCTGAGCTTTCAGACATGCTGCGAATAGTCGTGCCGGCAATGGTATAACGGGCGCCGCTGCCGGTGCTCAGACTGAAACCGACAGCGGCGTTGCCATAAGCGCCAATCGAGCCGGACAGGCCGACGCCCTGAGTGCCGGCGCTCACGCCAACATTTGCCGGACCGTAATGAGCGCCCAATGAGGCGCTGGCGCCGCCGGTGCCCGCAGACAGGGTTAAGCCGATGCCGCCCGCAGGCGACTCCCCGCCTCCGAAAGTAAACAAATCGAGCGAAACAAAATAATTTGCGCCCACCTGTCCCGTGTAGCTGTCATAAGTGTAATTCCCGCCCACGGGTCCGTATCCGCCGCCGATGCCGATTCCCCAACCGCCTTTGGATTGGGCTGCAAAGTGAGTTTGAACATAATCGCCTTTATAATCATCAGGGTATCCGCTGATGGTGCGATTCACCGCGCCGGGATTCAACGACCAACCCAGGCCCACCCAGGTCGCATCCTGGTTCGGCCCGATGCCGGAATGATAGCTGAGATTGAGCGGATAATCGCCGGCCGGTCCGGGCACGACCAACAGCGGCAGCGTGTAGACGAAATCACCGGTGGCGAGATTGACGAGGTCCGTCGCATCCACCGGCTCGAATTGCAGCGCCTCCGGCTGCGAAGGCCCTTCGCCGGTGGCATGAATCCGCTCCACCACACTGAACGGCGTAAAGGCAGTGAAGAGAAGAATGAAAATCAACTTTTTTGTTTTCATGTCAGAATACTCCATAGCTCATAAAGACAGAAAAATGGAGGGCAGAAAATTTTTTGTCGTCTGCTACATCCCGTCATCGACACCTTCCCTAGCATGATATCATTTTTCCGTCCCTGGCCTGCGGCAGGGCAGGCTTTTGTTCAAGGTAAATCAAAATTGTCAAGTTATTTTGCCGTCATAGAAACTCGAGCCTTACTGCCGAGGTTTTGATTTGAAAGCTTATCTGACCCGTGCCCAAGCCAAATTCTCTGAGACGCAAAGTCAGCTTTTGATCTTTTCGATCATTTTGCAATGGCGACGGGAACATCAACAAGAATGACCGGCTTTTGTGAAGGCCGTACGATCTTTCCATGCGACAAAGATCGGGCGGAATCGAGTCGCCGGAGGCGGTTTCCAAATGAATGAAATCTTTCATCTCGAACATCAGTTTTTGCAGCCATGCGCTGTAGGCTTGGCGGCCAGCGCGCATTTTGTCATAAACCAGATCTTTGGATTGATCTTCAAAGCCGATGCTCAAATGAAAGTAAAGATAGGAATCGCTCATCGTCGCATCCGCCGGCATATAGCGCAAAGAAACCGTTACGCCATTTTGGGTGAGAGTTTGCACGTCGGGCGATTCCGGCCCGTCAAAAGTATCGGAGGGCGCGCAGCTCAAAACTGCGAGCAGGGACGCGAGAGTGATGATGAGAGTCTTCATGGCTCAGCCCTTTTTGCTGATATACGTCAAAATCTGGTCGGTGAGGTCGACGGCGCGCTGGGCATACAAAATGTTGCCGCCAGTGACGGTGCCAAAAATGAGATCGTATCCATGTTCGTCGCCAAACTCTTTCATGCAGTGATTCAATTCGTCGAGCACAGGCTGCATCAGCTCCTGTTCCAATTTTGCCGCTTTTTCCTTGACGACATGATTGTAGCGCAAAAACTCTTTTTGGCGTTTGGCAAAATCCTCTTGCTTCGATTTTCTCGTAGCCTTGTCCCACTCCTGATTATTCTCGATGAGGTCTTGATTTAGTTGCCCCAATTCCAATTCGAGCGCTTTCAAATTCTGCTGCCATTCCTCGGTTTGCTTTTTGATTTTTTCGCGCGCTGAAATGGCAGGCGGATATTTTTCCAAAAGTGTGCTGGAGTTGACATATCCCAGTCGAGGCGAATTAAATACACTAATCGTCGCCAGAGAGGCGGCGTAAACCGTCAAGATCGAGACAAGCAGCACCAGCCACTTGATCAGCCGGTTCTGGTGATTCGAGGTGAAATGGTTCATCGCTTTTACTCCTTTCTGGAGTAAAGTAAATTATTTCGCTGGATTCAACAACCCCACGAAGATGTAGGCAGGCGCTACATAATGATGTAGGCCAACGAAGCAAGATTAAATGAAACGCGATTCAACGGCCGTCCGGAGACAATCCGGCGCACGGGGATTCCGCTGCCGGCCGTTCTTTCATCAAATGTCGATGTCGGTAGTGCTGTTGGTTTGTGGAAGGTATGCTGTGGTGTCCCGCCTTCAATCAGTTTGGTCAGACCGAAGCCAATGATTTTGGCCTGGTTGTTGGTGAGGAGCATGATACTCGATGTTGCGATGGATGATGCTCTTGCGTCGTGCGTTGCAGCAAAGGCGCTGCAAATCTGCAAAGCGATCTCGACCACTTGCTTTTCAGAAAGTGCGCCCTCGCTGCGCCAGCGCTTATCGCAATGTTCGGTCCTCCAGGTACTCCATCTAACCCCGCTCGAAAATTTCTTTCGCAATAATCAGCCGCTGAATCTGGCTCGTGCCTTCGTAGATTTGGAAAATCTTGGCGTCGCGCATGAGCTTTTCCACCGGATATTCGCGGGAGTAGCCGTAGCCGCCGAAAACTTGCACGGCGTCGGTGGCCACGCGCATGGCGGTGTCTGCCGCCGCGCACTTGGCATAAGCTGCTTGCAACGTGTTGCGTTTGCCTCGATCAATCGTCCATGCCGCGAGCCACGTCAGCAACCGCGCCGCCTCGATGTCTTTGGCCATGTCGGCAATCATGAAGCTGATGCCTTCGTGAGCAGCAATAGGCACGCCGAAAGTTTTTCGCTCTTTGGCGTAATTGGCTGCATGTTCCATTGCCGAGCGCGCGAGCCCAACCGCCAGAGCGGCCACTACCGGCCGCGAGTGATCGAAGGCGCCCATCGCGGCTTTCCAGCCGTCGCCTTCTTTGCCGAGCATGTTGGCGGCAGGGACTTTTACATCTTCAAATGAAACGCCGCGCGTGTCGGAGCAACACTGGCCCAGCTTGTGCTCGTGCTTGCCAATTTTTACGCCGGGTGCATCGGCGGGTACGATGAATCCACCGATGCCCTTGTAGCCTTTGGATTGATCCGTGTACGCAATCACGAAAAACCATTTCGCCACGGCCGCGTTGGTAATCCACATTTTCTGGCCGTTGAGTACGTAATCATTGCCGTCTTTTTTCGCAACGGTTTTGATCGCTTGCACATCGCTGCCGGCGCCAGGCTCGGTCACGCAGTAAGCGCAAAAAGTAAATTCATCGGTGAGCGGTTTGAGAAAGCGCTTTTTTTGCTCATCACTACCAGCGACAATCACCGGCGCAATCGCCAGGGTGTTGCAGATCATCGAACTGCCAACGCCGGTGCAGCCCCAACCGATTTCTTCAGCAATCAAGCATTCTTCGAGCACGCCGAGGCCGAGGCCGCCGTACTCTTTCGGCACGTGAACGTTCATCAGCCCGAGCTCCCAGCCTTTGCGGCAAACCTCGGCGGGAAATTTTTCCTGCTCGTCGAGCTGCGCCGCCACCGGAAGAATTTCATTTTTCGCAAACTCGTGCGCAAGCTCGCGAAATTGTTTTTGGTCTTCGGAGAGGGAGAAGTCAATCATTATTGCACCATCAAGTTTTCATATTTATTCGGGTATTCGGATTTTCCGAATCGAACGGATAAAAAATTATTTCTTGCGCGCCGCCAAAAACTTTTGCAGCGCCTCCACCGCTTCTTTGGATTCAAAACACAACGACTGCGCGTAGATTTCGTACTTGAGCATGGCATCCAGCGGCTGCTCGAAAGTTTGGTGCAAGCCTTTTTTCATGAGTCGCAAAGCGAGCGGAGATTTCTCGGCAATGGCTTCGGCGAGTTTGAGAGCGGCTGGCATCGATTCGCCATCCGGCACAACGTGGTTGACCATGCCGAGCTGGAGAGCCTTGTCCGCAGTGATCATTTCACCGGTCATAAAAAGCTCCGCGGCTTTGGCAGGGCCGACGAGACGCGGGAGAAAATACATGCAGCCGAGATCGGGGTGCAAGCCGATGCGGCTGAAAGTGAAGCCGATGCTCGCGGATTGCGCCATGATCCGAATATCGCATGAGAGCGCGATGCCGGCGCCGCCTCCCGCCACCGGGCCATTGATGGCCGCGATGACGGGCTTATCCGCCGCATGAATCATTTCGACAATTTCGCTGCCGGTCGAAACCAGCACCTTGCCGCGAGCGATGTCTTTTGCAGCGGCAAGCTCCATCAGAAAATTGACATCGGCGCCGGCACAGAAGCCTTTGCCGTTGCCGGTAATAACGACGACGCGCACGCTGTCATCTTCGAGCAGCTCGCGCAGCGCCACCGGCACTTCTTGCACCATCACGCCATCAAAGGCATTGAGCCGCTCCGGACGATTGAAGCGGAGAATGCCAACGGCGTTCTGTTTTTCGAGTTGGAGGAATTGGTAGGTCATAGTTCCAAGTTTTTGGTTTCTTTTTCAAAAAATTCTTTGACTTTTTTCCAATCAACGCGCTTGATCATCTCTGGCATCGGATCGCCATCGGCATCTACAAAATATGTCAAACTTTTTTTAACATGAAAAGTGCTCAGGCCGGTTTTTCCGTAGCGCTGCTTGAAATCATCCCAGATTGCCGACAACGGACGAGTCTGTGCCATAAAATAAAGATCAATGAAATCGCGTCGCCGGCCCCGTCCGCCGATGGCATTGACTTTCATCGCGCCAATATCTATTGTGGAAGCCAATTGAATCTGCCATGGCGATGCAACAGTCTTGTCAATCAGTGGGTATAGATAAACGATAAAGCTGCAACTAACTCCATTCAGCTCGACATACAGCGTTCCTTTGCTTATGCTTTGCTTTATGCAATTAGGAAAGGTGAGCAGTTTTTTAAGAAGCTTTGTCGTAGAAAACTTTCGCTCTGTGAAAAAATCCAAGTCTACGGAATAGCGATGTCCGATAAGCAAGGCCAATGCCGTTCCGCCTGCTAGATAGAATTGTTTGATCTCCGGAATTTGGCCTAATAATTCCAGGTTGGATTTTTGCTCCGGATTAAGGATATTTTGGTGCATTCTTCCGGTCTCAATTTAAGAATGGTTTGCCAATGTTTCATGGTTCGATTGCTGAGCACTCGTGAATTAGTTGAAAGCAAAAATTTTCTGATCAGACGGTCGCCATAAATTTTCCGAACGTTTTTCACTGCTTCTTTATCGCCATATTCAAGGATACGACCGAGAATGTAAAAAGCGTGTTCCTGCGTGTCAACCTTTTCGGGATTCACTTCCCAGAAATATCGATGCCATTCTTTAGGAATCTTAGCCATGTCAGATTTCTCCAAGCTCAAAGCAATTTCAACTCAATAAGGCCAAAGCCGATGTTTTCTGATCGATGATATCCATTCGCATTCTTTGGAACCCAATTTAAGAACGACTTGCCAAAAACGCATGGTTTTATTGCCTAAAACGCGAGAATTCGTTGAAAGGAGAAACTCTTTCAAACGCGCGTCGCCATAATAGCGGCGAAGCTTTCGCACCGCCTCCAAATTGCCCCATTCGAGAACCCGCCCATAATATACCAAGCGTGCTTCTCCAGGTCGACCTTTTCAGGCTTTACTTCCCAGAAGTATTGACGCCATTCTTTGGGAATCTTTGCCATCTCGCATTTTTCCAATTAGCTTCATTTCCAGGTTCTGTCCAGACTGGCAGTCTGGGCTACGCCCGTAGGGTTACACCATTTTACACTCTCTCAAGCAACAACGCAATTCCCAATCCCCCACTGACGCACAAGGTCGCGAGGCCATATTTCGATTTACGTTTCAGCATCTCGTGAACGAGCGTCACCGTGATGCGCGCGCCGGTGGCGCCAATGGGATGGCCGATGGCAATGGCGCCGCCGTTCACATTCAGCTTGGGCATATCGAAGTGCAGCTCACGGTCGCAGGCGATCACTTGCGCTGCGAATGCTTCATTGAGTTCGATGAGGTCGATATCATCAAGCTTGAGATTATACTTTTGCAACAATGCGCGCACCGCCGGAACCGGGCCGATGCCCATGATCGCCGGATCGACACCCACGACAGTATAGCCAACAATCCGTGCTAAGACCGGCGTATTATTTTCTTTCACAAAAGATTCGGTAGCCAAAACCAACGCCGCAGCACCATCAACGATTCCCGAAGAGTTGCCGGCATGCACGGTGCCATCTTTTTTAAAAACCGGCGGCAATTTAGCCAAGCTTTCCATCGTCACGCCGTCGCGCGGATACTCATCGGCTGCAACAATTTTCTTTTCGCCCTTTCCAACTTGCACTTCGACCGGCACAATTTCATCTACAAACCGATTTTCTTTTCTTGCCCGCTCGCAGCGGTATTGCGTTTCCATCGCGTAGCGATCTTGCTCTTCACGGGAGATTTTGTATTGTACCGCCAGCGTTTCAGCGGTTTCGCCCATCACTTGACCACAAAGCGGGCAAAGAAAGCCGTCTTGATACATGCCATCTACGAGTTTCTCGTGGCCGAGACGATAGCCCCAACGCGCTTTGGTGAGCAGATACGGCACGCGGCTCATGCTCTCGCTGCCGCCGGCGAGAATGGCTTCGGCATCACCGCTTTTCATCGCTTGTATCGCACTGATGATGGCGCGCAAGCTGGAGCCACAAGCTTTATTAACGGTGAAAGCCGGCACTTCCACCGGCACACCGGCGCGCTTCGCGATTTGTCGCGCCGGATTCGGACCAACACCGGCGGGCCGGGCGTTCCCCATGATGACTTCGTTGAGTTGCGCCGGCTCGATTTTAGCGCGCTCAATAGCCGCTTTCACAGCGAATGCGCCGAGTTCAGGGGCCGCTACTTCGGCAAACACACCACCGAATTTACCGATGGGCGTGCGAGTGGCAGAGATGATGAAGATGTCTGGAAACATGATGAATTCGTTGCTGATTACTGGGTGTTTGTTGCTGGCAGTATGAATTTCATTTTCTACCTGCTATAATTGCCGGGTTTGATACGCTTTCACAAAATAAATACCGATCGTTCCAAAGATAAGAATGAGAAAGATCGGAAGAAATGCAACCCCCAACCCTTCCGCTTTTCCCAAGGCGACCTGAATGGTCTGCCATTGGAGATACACGAATATCAAAACGATTTCCGCTTTGAAGGCGCCGATCATGGTGCGGGCGAGATGATATTGCGTTGCCGCATTTTGCTCAGTGATGGGCCAAGGATAGTTGTAAATGTGAGGATACCGTCTGAGTATGGTTAGCCCAACATAAAGCATCAAGCTGATTCCAGGAAGAAGCCACAAAATCCCCTTGCCGCCCCAAGCATCAGGCTTGCCGGAAACGCCGAAATGATGGGGGATGGTCTCGGGAAGAAGCGGCCAGGATTTTATCATAACGAAAGCCATGGTCAATAAACCGAGCGCCGCGGCGGTTTCCAGCCCAATCTCCAAAGATGATTTTGGTATTTGTAAAACAGGTCCTCCGCTCGGTTTAACAAAGGCTGTTTTGGCCATGGCCAAACCTTTTTGAGCGTTTTAAAGATTTTGAACATTGCTTGTTACGATCGCTGTCCAGACTGGCAGTCTGGGCTACGATAAATCCACCCACACACTCTTCGTCTGCGAATAAAACTCGAAAGCTTCCATGCCGCTTTCACGGCCGAAGCCACTCATCTTGTAGCCGCCGTAGGGCATGGCCGCATCGTAGTTGTTGTAGGTGTTGATCCACACCGTGCCGGCTTTGAGAGCTTTCGCGAGACGATGCGCCTTTTTGATGTCCTTCGTCCAAATCGCAGCAGCGAGGCCGTACATTGTGCCGTTGGCGATTTTGAGCAATTCGTCGCCGTCATTAAAAGTCAGCGTCGCAAGCACTGGGCCGAAAATTTCCTCTTGTGCAATGGTTGCATTGGGTTCGACATTGTCGAAAATCGTGGGTTGGAAGAAATAACCTTTGCCGGGCATGGGCTCCGGCTGGCGGCCGCCGACGAGCAAACGCGCGCCTTCTTTCTCGCCGATCGCGACGTACTTCTTGACATTCGCCAATTGCGCTTCGGAAACGAGAGGGCCGAGACGCGCTTTGGCATCCATCGGATCAGCCGGTTGCATTTTCTTGGCGCGCTCGACGACTTTCTCCATAAAACTATCATAAATGGATTTTTCAACGAGCAAGCGCGAGCCGGCGGTGCAGACTTCGCCTTTGTTATAAAAGATGCCCATTAGCGCCATGCGCGCCGCCGCTTCGAGATCGGCATCCGCGAATACAATATTGGGCGATTTGCCGCCCAGCTCGAGATGGAGTTTTTTTACGGCAGCCGCTGCATCGCGCATGAGTTGTTGGCCGGTATTCGTACCGCCGGTGAGCGCAATGCCATCGACGTCAGGATGTTTCACGAGTGCGGCGCCGGCGTTCGAGCCATGTCCGGGAACGACATTGAGAACGCCGGGTGGCAAACCCGCTTCCATGCCGATTTCGGCCAATGCGATTGCGGTCAACGGTGTTTGTGCTGCCGGTTTCAAAACCACCGTGTTTCCCGCCGCCAGCGCCGCCGCTACTTTTCGCGAAGCGAGCAGCAGTGGAAAGTTCCACGGCACGATGAGGCCCACGACGCCGAGCGGCTCGCGCAGCGTATAGTTGAAATACGGGCCATTCACCGGAATCGTATGGCCTTCGAGCTTGGTCGCGGCGCCGCCGTAGTAAAAATACAAATCAGCCGAATACGGCACGTCGATCTTGCTGGACTCGGTGATGGTCTTGCCGTTGTCCATGGTTTCGAGCCTGGCAATCTCATCCGTGCGCGCGAGCATGCGCTCGCCCATTTTCCAGATGATGCGCCCGCGCTCCGAAGCGCTCATCTTGCCCCACGGGCCGTCGAGCGCCGCGCGTGCCGCTTTGACGGCGCGATCAATATCCTCCGCGCCGCCTTCGGCGATTTGCGCAATGACTTCAGTGGTTGCCGGATTGATGGTCGGGAAGGTCTTGCCGCTGGCAGCGTCTTCCCATTTGCCGTTGATGAAAAGTTTTGTCAACATAGTTTTTGTTAAAAAATAAAGGGTCAAAAATGAAACAAATCAATCTTCACGTGGCGACGTCTTTCATTGGCTCGCTTTCAATCACCAAACCGAGACGGCCACGTTCATCCCATGCGGCCAGGAATGTATCGAGGTCGATTTCAATCTCTTCGCCACGCGCTGGGTCAATGAACGAAATATAATCATTTTCGGAGCCATTGACGACAACTGCATGAAGGCCGGTTTGTTGCCTTGTGTAAGGCAGATGACTGACATGGAGAAGAGCGATAACCGGTTTACTTTGACGAAGAAACTTGTCAATCATGCCGAGAGGCGCGTTTTCCAACTTCGTCGCGTTAAATCCCAGCCTGAAAATTCCAGCAGCAGCTTGCTCATGGCCTGTCCCGCTATGAGTTGTCTCGCATGCAGTGCGAATTTCCGATTCAGCGAAATCGTAACCGAGATAGCGCAGAACGATGCGAATACAGGCCGGAAGGCATGAATTCTCTGTTTCTTGAGGCAAGCAAGATAGTTCAATCTTCACGACTCAGCCCTCGCAGTTTCGCAGGGCTATCCGATTCTTCCGGAATGAGTTCCCCCTGTGCCGTAAAAGTTAAATAGCCGATGGTTTGTGGTCGATAAGACAACACCGCTTCCACACGCCATTTGTCATCGTTGCGAATTGGTGTTTTTACGTCAGTAGCGTCACCAACGTATTTTGCCAAATAAATGCCAGCCAGCCTGGCAATCTCTTTTGCCGTCAATTCCCGAGGCCGGATCACGACGCTACCATTATCTTTTTCAAGCAGAATGTTCGTGTTCTCACGCCAACCCAACTGGTCAAGAGCGCCATTAGGCAAAACAAGTTTTTTATCCTTGACTTCGACAGTTATTGTGTTCATATAGCACCTCAATATAAAGAAGTAAATTTGCAAGTCGCAAGTAAGAAAACCACTTCCACTTTTCACGTGCAAACTTGCCGACTTGCTACTTGCCCGCAAAATTCGCCTTTCTCTTCTCATTATACGCCGTCAAGCCTTCCTTCGCATCCTCGCTCTGGAAGAGTTGCTGTTGCAGCTCGCGCTCGATGGCGAGGCTTTCGCTGAACGGGACTTCGATGCCGGACTGCACGGAGCGCTTGATGAGGCCGACGGCTTTGCTGGCTTTGTTCGGCGGGAGGAATTGTCGGGCGTATTCAAAAACTTTTTCCATGAAATTTTCCGCCGGCAAAACGTGGTTGACGATGCCCATTTGCTCGGCTTCCTCGAAATCAAAAGTGCGGCCAGTGGTCATCAATTCAATCGCGCGCGATTTGCCGACGAGACGCGCCAGCCGCTGCGTGCCGCCGGTGCCGGGCAATACGCCGAGAGTGACTTCGGGCAAGCCGATTTTGCCGGCACCTTTTTTCGCGAGACGAATATCCGCGGCCATCGAGATTTCCAGGCCGCCGCCAACACAGTGGCCGTTCAGCGCCGCGATCACGAGCTTCGGCGTTTGTTCAAGACGATTCAAAGTTTCGTTGGCGTGCAGGCAGAAAAAATATTTGAAGCGCGGCGTAACTTCCTGCAGCATGCGAATGTTCGCGCCGGCGCAGAAAAATTTCTCGCCCGCACCGCGAATGACGATCACATGGACGCTGTCATCCATGCGCGCGTCGAGAATCGCGGCGTCGAGCTGGCGCATCATTTCGTAGGTGTACGTGTTCGCCGGCGGATCGGTCAGCTCGATGATCGCCAGTCCTTCTTGGGTGGAATAATTGACCAGTTTGTCAGCCATGATTTGCTCCTTAAAATTAAAGGTTGGAACTCGAATTTTCGCGCTTTTATTCGTACAGCCGGTATCAATAAAAAATAATAAAAAAAGCGACAATGTCAAACGTTTTGCTCGCCGAATAAAAAGCCAGTCTTTTGTGAGACTGGCTTTTATTAATTACATTCGATATTGCTCTCATTTTTATTTCGTTTGCTCTAAACAACTCTCCAACGCCTTCCACGCCAGGGTGGCGCATTTGACGCGCACGGGAAATTGCTTCACGCCGGAAAGCGCCTCGAGGTTGCCGAGATCGACTTCGGCCTCGCCTTCACCGGTGAGCAT
>JBOHQZ010000127.1:0-11165 GCA_050732275.1 bacterium | reverse complement strand
TCTTGGCGCCAGCGTGTCAAGCATTTTCATCAACCTGTCAAAAGATTTCCTGGCTCTCGTTGCCATCGGCATGCTGCTCGCCTGGCCCATCGCATACTTTTTGATGAGCCGTTGGTTAACGGACTTTGCTTATCGCACGGAGATCGGAGTTTTGCCATTTCTGCTGGCCGGCCTTCTGGCTTTGTTAATTGCCTGGGCCGCCGTCAGCTATCAGGCGATTCGAGCGGCGCTGGCGAATCCGGTGGAGGCGCTGCGGTACGAATGATTGCGGAATGTGGATTTCGGATTGCGGCACTGCAAGCAATTGAGCCTCCGCAATCCGCAATCCCAAATCCGAAATGGAGAAGCCATGTTTTCAAATTACTTCAAAATCGCCCTGCGCACTTTACTGCGCGGGAAAACCTACACGACGCTGAACGTGTTGGGCCTCGCCATTGGCTTGACCTGCTTTGGCCTGATTGCCGCGTGGGTGAGGCACGAATTGAGCTACGATCGCTTTAACAAAAAGCACGAGCGCATTTATCGCATTGCCGGCAACGTGAAAACCGACGCCGAGACGTTCGACCAGGCCGTCACCGCGCCGCCGATGGCAGAGACTTTGAAGCAGGATTATCCCGAAGTAG
Source organism: bacterium (assembly GCA_050732275.1). Classification (GTDB taxonomy): domain Bacteria; phylum Zhuqueibacterota; class Zhuqueibacteria; order Zhuqueibacterales; family Zhuqueibacteraceae; genus Zhuqueibacter. The sequence goes on along the minus strand of JBOHQZ010000127.1, from coordinate 10,542 downwards.
AAAACGCCGTCCGGCTCGACATGAACGATTGCATCGTGCGCTACGGCGAGAATCAATTCCTGGAAGACGGCGTGCTCTTCACCGATCAAAGTTTCTTTGAAATGTTTGATTATCGCTTGAGCAGCGGCGATATGAACACGGCGCTACGCGAGCCGTATAGTCTCGTGCTCACTGAATCTATTGCGCAAAAATATTTCGGCGCCGAAAATCCGGTCGGCAAAATCATGACACTCTTCCTTTACGATCCGGAAGGCAATGGCGCGCCGTACAAAGTCACCGGCGTGATGCCCGATCCGCCGCAGAACGCGCATTTCACGTTCAACATGCTCGGCTCGTTCAACACGTTTGAAACCGCCAATCCGGACGCGCGCACTTCCGAGTGGCGATATTTTTGGAACGGCTTTTACACTTATATTTTGTTGAAAGAAGGCGCCGACCCCAAAGCCTTCGAGCGGAAGCTGCCGGACTATGCCGAGCGCTATCTCGGCGAGAAAATGCGCGAGCTGAAAATGTTTTACATTTTTTCGCTGCAGCCGCTGGCCGATATTCATTTGCACTCGCGCCTGCGCTATGAAATTCAACCCACGAGCAGCATGAGCACGGTGTACATTTTCGCAACGGTGGGCGTGTTCATTCTGCTGATCGCCTGCATCAACTACATGAATCTCACCACCGCGCGCTCGTTGGGCCGCGCCAAAGAAGTCGGTATCAAAAAAGTGCTCGGCGCGGTCAAGTCGCAATTGATCCGGCAATTTCTGGTGGAATCGACGCTGGTGGCGGCGATCGCGCTGGGGCTTTCTTTCATTTTTATGGAATTGCTGCAGCCGTTCTTTTTCGATCTCACCGGCAAAAAGATCGAGCCGCTTTTTTCGCGCGAGATGCTCGTTTTTTTCGCCGGCACAACTTTGCTGGTCGGCTTGCTCTCCGGACTTTATCCGGCTTTCTTCATCTCCATGTTTCGGCCGGCGCAGGTGTTGAAAGGCGCATTCAAGTCATCCGGCTCCGGCATTGCGCTGCGCAAAGGCTTGGTGGTCGTGCAATTCGCCATCGCCATCGTGCTGCTCGTCGGCATCAGCGTGGTGAAGTCGCAGATGGATTTCATTCGGAGCAAGGACTTGGGTTTCAATAAAGAAGAATTGCTTGTTCTCGATGTCAACGGCTTTGCCGAAGTGCGCAACGGCATTCAACCGTTCCGCGACGAGTTGCTCTCTCAGTCTGCGATAAAAGGCGTCACCATCTCGCGCGGGCTGATCGTCAGCGGTTTGGGCAATTCACATATTGAGACCGTTGATGGCAGCGGCAAAGCGGTTTCGACCAGCATTTACCAGCATCACGTCGGCTATGATTATCTTGATGTCTATGGCATGAAACTGGTCGCCGGTCGCAATTTTTCTCCCCAAACGCCAGGCGATACTTTGGGCAGCGTCTATATTGTGAATGAAGCGGCGGTGCGCGTCTTGGGTTGGGGTGACCCGCAGCAGGCTTTGGGAAAACCGTTTCGTGCTGATAATGTCACCGGAACCGTGATCGGTGTCGTGCAGGATTTTCATTTCACGACGCTGCAAGAACGCATCGAGCCGGTCGCCATCAGCCCGACGCGGCCCAACCGGTTTTCGCGCATTTCCGTGCGCCTCAGCACCGCGCAGATGGCGGCGACGATAAAGTTTATCGAGCAGGCGTGGCACAAGCATTTTCCCAATGCATTGCTGCAATACTCGTTTTTGGATGAACGCCTGGAGAGACAATATCAAGCCGAAAAACTGTTCGGTAAAATTTTTACGGTCTTCGTCGTGCTGTCGCTCGCCATCGCCGGTCTCGGCTTATTCGGCCTGGCCGCTTACGCCGCGGAACAGCGCACGAAAGAAATCGGCATCCGTAAAGTGCTCGGCGCTTCGGTTACAAATGTGATCGGCTTGCTTTCCAAAGATTTTGTCAAGCTCGTATTGCTGGCGAATTTGCTGGCGTGGCCGATTGGTTACTATGCGATGAATGAGTGGCTGCAAAACTTCGCCTATCGCATCAACATCGGCTGGTGGGCCTTCGCCTTGTCCGGCGGACTCGCCCTGCTGATTGCGTTACTAACCATCAGCGTGCAAGCTCTCAAGGCCGCGTTGGGGAATCCAGTCGAAGCACTGAGATACGAATAACTTCTCAGTGCAGAGTTCCCGTTTCTCGGGATTGAGGCGCTGCGGTACGAGCAATAAAACGTGAAACGTGATGCGTAAAAAGCGTTATGTTTTTACGCATTGCGTTTTACGCGTTACGTTTCACGCATTAGTCTGTTACAAGTGATATCTTTGCAAAAAAAGCAAAAATATCTGGCTCACGGAATGGAACTCTCACGGAAATGAATTTATGAAAATTTTTTCCGTGAGAGTTCCTTTCCGTGAGCGATAATCTTTTTGGTTCCGGCGCGTCCGGCTTATGTTTTAACAAGGATTGAGGAACAGCACCATGGTATCCAATTATTTCCGCCTCGCGTGGCGCAATCTGCTCGCGAACAAAACCGTCTCGTTCATCAATATTTTCGGGCTGTCCATCGCGGTGGCTTGTTGCATCGCCGTCTTTCTGTTCCTGCACAATTACTGGACGCTCGACGATTTTCACGAACACGGCGAGCGCATCTTCATGGTCGAATACGTCACCGAAACCGACGGTGAAAAACAAACCTGGGGCGATGCGCCGGCGCCCATCGCCGCGGCGTTGGCCGCAGATTTTCCGCAAGTCGAGCGCGTCGTGCGCATGAAGCGCGAAGGCGTGAAATTATTCAATAAAGATAATGTCTTCGAGGAACTGCTCGTGTATGCGGACACGGGCTTTTTCGCGATGTTCACGTTTCCGTTGCAATATGGCAATCCCGCGGCGCTCGCCGATCCGAATGCCATCATCTTGAGCGCGGCCATGGCGAAAAAATATTTCGGCGCGGAGATGCCCGTCGGCCGCACGCTCACGTTGATAACCGACGATCAAGAGCGCAAACAATTTACCGTGCAGGGCGTGGCCCAACCTTTTCCGAATAACCGCGGCTTTGATTTCAATCTTCTGACCGGCTACCATTCCGTTCACAAAACGCTGAAGGCACAGGATTGGAAAACCGGCACGAGCAACTACGTTTTTGTGCAACTGCGGCAACCTGAAGACGCCGTCCAGCTCGCGCCGCAAATGTCGCGTTACCTTGCGCCGTTCAATGCGGACAATCCGGACGCCAACGTCATATCTTTTGCTCTTGACAATCTGCGCGATCCGGCGCCGGAAGCGTACAACGTCATGCGACGACCGGCAGAGGCGCCTCATCCCGCGCTGACGATTATGTTTTCGCTCATTGCGCTGACGATGATGGCGTTGTCCTGCTTCAATTACGTGAACATTGCGCTCGGCGGCGTGTCGCGGCGCTTGAAAGAAATCGGCATTCGCAAAGTCATGGGCGGCCAACGCGAACAGCTTATCGCGCAATTCATGGCGGAAAATCTCTTGCTCTGTTTCATCGCGTTGCTGCTCGGACTCATGCTCACGGAAGCGTTTCTCGTTCCGCTGTTAAACGCGAACTTCGTGTTGAAAACCAAATTTTCTTTGACCGCGAACGCGAGCCTGTGGTTGATGCTCGCGGGGTTGCTCGCGCTCACGGCGTTGGCGTCGGGCGCTTATCCTTCGCTCTATGTCTCGTCGTTCAAGCCCGTGGTCATTTTTACCGGCAGGCTAAAATTTTCCGGCAAAAATGTTTTGCGCCGCGCTTTGTTGACCGCGCAGTTTGCGCTGGCGTTCCTTGCGGTGATCATCACCGTCGTACTGTTGACGACGATTCGCGTGTGGGAAAAACTCACGTGGGGCTACGACCCCGGCCAGACTCTGGTCGTGCAACTCAACGACAGCCAACAATTTCTTCTGCTGCGCAATGAAATATTGAAAAACCCCAACGTGTTACGCGTTGCCGGCTCCGTGAATCATGTTGGACAAGCTTGGCGTCCGGAAATCTTTCAAATTGGCGCGGCCAAACAAAAGGCGTCGCGCTATGATATCGGCGCCGATTATCAGGAAGCGCTCGGTCTGAATTTAGTCGTCGGACGCTTTTTTGATTCGAATCGCCGTGCGGAAGACGAAAATACCGTGGTGGTCAACGAGGCGTTTTTGCGAAAACAAGATTGGACGGAGGCCATTGGCAAGCGCCTGCGCATCGAAACGAAAGATTACACCATCGTGGGCGTGGTCAGCGATTTTAAGCTTTTCGCCACCGGCGCCACGCGGCCGGCGTTGTTCTTGCGCGTCGATGAAGCTATGTTCAGCAATCTTGTCGTGCGGTTCGCCCCCGGCAGCGGCAAGCAAGTCGCCGCGCAAATCGAGCAGGACTGGCAGCGGCTTTTTCCCGGCATGCCGATCAATCATTTTTTTCAAACCGAAGTTTTCGACGGTTTCTATCAGACTTTTCACAAGTTGTCCAAAAGTTTCGGTTATATCGCCGGACTCGCGCTGGTCATTGCCTGCATGGGTTTGTACGGTTTGGCCGCGCAACATTTTTCCCGGCGCTTGAAAGAAGTCGGCGTGCGGAAAATGCTCGGCGCCTCGGTCGCGCAAATTCTTTTGTTGATCAATCGCGAGTTTATGATTTTGCTTTTGGCCGCTGGTACGTTTGCGACCGCGGTGAGTTTTCTCGGCGTTCGCCTCCTGCTCCAAGAGGCGGAACGATTTGTCGGAAATTACGCGCCCGGCCTCGGGCCGTTTCTGCTGGCAAATTTACTCGTCCTCCTCACCGCCGCGATCGCCATTGGGCGGCAATCGTGGAACGTGACGAAAGTGAACCCGTCGGAGATGTTGCGAAACACGGAATGAGATTAGCACGCCGGGCCAGGAGTTTTTCTGAAAAAAACGAAATACGTTCAAAAACATTTTTCTTGCCGCCTGGCGGAATTTAGAAAAACGCCAAGACTTTGCATTCATCCAGATACGAATAATTTCTCAAGGAAAAACTTTTGGTCACACTTGAAGGCAGGGGTGAGTCTAAATGAATAAATTCACCCCATAACCATTCAAGGAGTTGACCCATGAAAACCTTTGAGGTGCAAAGCATCGAGATCGATGCGCCGTTTGAAAAAGTTTTTGGCTATATCGCCGAGGCCAAAAATTTGCCCGAATGGACGAGCGCGTTTAAATCAGTTTCCGACGGGCGCGCTTCAATGCGCACCCCGAATGGAGCGGTGGAGATCGCCTTGACCGTCAAGGCTTCGGCTGAAGCGGGCGCCGTCGATTGGATCATGAAATTTCCCGACGGCAACACGGCCACCGCCTATTCTCGCGTTGTGCCGGCTGGAAAAGATCGCAGCCTCTACAGTTTTATTTTGATGGCGCCGCCCGTTCCTTTGGAACAATTGGAAGGCGCCCTCGACCAACAATCACAAACACTGCGCGAAGAGCTGGTGAAACTTCGCGCTATTTTGAGTGAAAACCGCTAAGTTTTGCGCAAGGAATGGATTTGAATTTAGAGCAGCTTGTCAAGCAGGCGCAAGCCGGAGACAAATCCGCTTTGGAGCATGTCGTGGAGCAAATCCAGAATAAAATCTATGGGCTGGCTCTGCGCATGCTCTGGCACCCTGAAGAGGCGCGCGACGCCACGCAAGAAATTCTCATTCGTGTGATCACGCATCTCGGGACGTTCAAAGGCAAAAGCAAATTTACGACATGGCTGTATAAGGTCGCGGCCAATTATTTGCTCACTGCGCGCAAGAGCCGTCTCGAGGCGCAGCAATATACTTTCGAGCGCTTTGGCCGCGAGCTTGACGAGGGACTTTCTGATGCGCCGATTCAAAACGAAAGCGACCTTGATGAAGCGTTGTTGCTGGAAGAAATCAAGATCGGCTGCACGCAAGGAATGCTTTTGTGTTTGGGTCGCGCGCATCGGCTGGCTTACATCTTGGGCGAGATTCTGGAGCTTGAAAGTCCGGAAGCGGCGGCGATTTTGGAAATCAAGCCGGCAACTTTTCGCAAACAGCTTTCTCGCGCCCGCGCGGAGATCGTGAGCTTCACACGAATGAAATGCGGCTTGGTGAATCCCCAAAACCAGTGCCGTTGCCGCCGTCGCGTCAACCATGCGCTGCAAATGGGGCGCGTCGACTCCCGGCATTTGCTTTTTGCACACGACATCGAGCGCGCGCGGCGTTTCCCCGAAATCTTGCGCGCAATACGCCGGCTTGAAGAAGCCCAACGCGCGGTAGCGCTCTATCGTTCCCATCCGGCGCCCGCCGTTGCCGAGAGCTTTGTTGCGATGGTTAAAGATTTGATCGAGAAGCAGAATTGAACAAATCCTCTTACGAGACACGAATTACGCCTTACGTCATTAATTTTACCAAGGGAGTTTCCATGCTAAAAAATTACCTCAAAATCGCTGCCAGAAATCTGCTCAAATACAAAGGCCACTCTCTCATCAACATCGTGGGATTGGCCATCGGCCTCGCTTCCTGCATTTTGATCGCTTTGTATATTCGGCATGAGCTGAGTTACGACCGCTTTTTCAGCAACGGGGACAGGCTCTTTCGCGTGACCATGTCGCTCACCGTCAATGGTGAATTGAACCGGAGCGCCGGCATCGAATTTCCCATCGCGCCGCTGTTGCGGCAATTTCCGGAGGTCAAGGAAGCGGCACGATTGACCAATCTTTCGAAGTATATCATGGGCCACACGCCGACGATTCATTACGGCGACAAAAATTTTTATGAAGATCGATTCTATTTTGCCGATTCGACGCTATTTGATGTTTTAGATTTGCCGCTGTCATTGGGTGATCCGCAGCAGGCGTTGTTGGCGCCCAACTCCGTTGTCATCACCAAAAGCATCGCCAGCAAATATTTTGGCAGCGAGCCGCCGTTGGGAAAAGTATTGCGATTCAACAACAGCGTCGATCTGAAAGTGACCGGCGTGTTGGATAGGCTCCCCAGTCCGAGCCACATTGACCTCGATTTTCTTGCTTCGATGGCCACGCTGCCGCAAACCGGCTTGCCGCGCGCGAATGTCAACTTTTCCCAAAACTGGATTTTGAATTGGTTTTTCACCTATGTGGTGTTGGAAAGCCCCGAAGAGGCGCCGGCGCTGGAGCAAAAACTCGTTGCTTTCGCGCAAAAGAACTATACCCAACTGCATCTCCAAAATCAAGTCAAGCTTTACGTACAGCCGGTGCGCGACATTCATTTGCACACCGACTTCGGCATCGACATCACGCCGGCGTCCGATATTCGTTATGTTTACGTCTTCGGCATTATCGGCGCGTTGGTGCTGGCGATTGCCTGTTTCAACTTCATCAATCTCACCATTGCGCAGTTCTCGCAGCGCTTGCGCGAGCTGGGCGTACGCAAAGTTCTGGGCGCATTTCGCCGGCAATTGATCGCGCAACTGTTGCTGGAGGCGATCTTGCTCACCGCGCTGGCCGGCATTGCCGCGTTGTTTCTGGTGGAATGGGCGCAACCCCTCTTTCGCGATCTAACGGGAATTTCCGTCAACGCGTTGAGCCTCTGGCCGTATGTTTTCCTGTTCGCGCCGCTTCTGAGCCTTGCTGCCGGCATCTATCCGGCGCTGGTGTTTTCTTCCTTGCAGCCGACGGCGGCGTTTAAAGATACGACACGGTCTTTTGTGAAAGGCGCGGGCCTGCGCAAAGTGCTGGTGGTTTTTCAATTCTCCATCTCGGTGGCGTTGATCATCGGCACGCTCGTCGTTCACGAGCAGCTTGTGTTCATGCGCAGCAAAGACACCGGTTTCGATCGTCATCAAATGCTGCTGGTGCCGGTGCGCGGCACTCGCGTCGAAAGCCAGTACGAGGCTTTCAAAAATCGCCTCCTGGAAAATTCCAATGTCGTTCATGTTTCCGGCGTCAACGGCAAATTGGGGCAGGAAACCCGCTACACGACGTTTCAAGTCGAGGGTATCGACAAACCGCAGATTTTGACGATTCTGCGCGTCGAGCAAGACTTCATCAAAACCTTCGGGCTTCGCCTCGTTGCCGGCCGCGGTTTTTCAAAGGAAATTCCCACCGATGCGAAAGAGGCTTTCATCATCAACGAAGCGGCGATGCGGCAATTCGGCTGGAGCGATGCGCTCGGCAAGAAATTGCAACTGGTGACGGCGCAAGGCGCGCCCTCCGGGGCCGTTATCGGCGTGGTGAAAGATTTTCATTTTCTGCCGCTGCACAAAGACATCGGCCCGATCGTCATCTACCCTGGCGGTTTCAGCTATGCCGCGATCAAGGTGCGCGAGTCGCGTTTGCCGGAGACGCTTTCCTTCATCGAAGCCACTTGGAAGGAATTTGAGGCGGACAAGGGATTCGTTTATTCATTTTTAGACGACGTTCTTTTGCAGAATTATCAAACCGAAGACCGCGTCGGCCGATTGACCACTTATTTTTCCGGGCTGGCTATTGTGATTGCCTGTTTGGGTTTGTTGGGATTGGCTTCTTTCGCGGCGGCGCGCCGCACCAAAGAAATCGGCATCCGAAAAGTGCTCGGCGCCAGCGTCGCGAATTTGATCGGCCTGCTCTCGCAGGATTTCCTGCGGCTCGTGTTGATCGCGAATCTCATCGCCTGGCCGCTGGCATATTTTGCGATGGCGAAATGGCTGGGAAATTTCGCGTATCGCATCGACATCGCTTGGTGGATGTTCGCGTTGGCCGGCGGCCTGGCGTTGCTGATCGCGCTGCTGACCGTGAGCACGCAAGCCATCAAAGCCGCGCTGGCGGATCCGGTTGATTCCTTAAGATATGAATAAAAAGCCGGATCGCAGTTTTGGGGATGGAGGCGTTGAGATGTGAGCAATTAGCTTGATGATGTTAAGTTGGCTTGAACAAAGGGCAAGACAGAGAAATATAATCTTTGACTTAGGGTTCATCTAAAAATAACTTCCCGTGTAAAAGTAGTCCCCGCCCCTTGTGGGCGGCTGATTCTGCACGTTTCATTGCCCCACAAGGGGGCAGGGCTACGATGATCTCGGGAAGTAATTTCTGGACGCTCACTAAGTTAATTAATCGTCGCTCCTAAGTAAAGTGAACGATTCGCCAAAAATCTTGTCCCGAAGGGACAGGCGAGAATAGCCCCGCAATTCATTGCGGGGAAACATCACCCATCATTACCTCACCAGTCCCGCACCGCGTGGCGCGCTGTCTGCGACAAGGGACGAATGAGTATGCGGTGATCGTGATATTTAAGGCCGTTCTTTTTCAATCGTCCCTTGCGGGACTTGGAAACGTTGTTATTTCATGTTTCCCAGAGATAAAATCTCTGGGCTATTCTCACGCTGTACCTACGGTACAGAATCCTTGTCTGTTCATTTAATGACATGAACCGATCACTGATAACCCACGAAAAGTGCAAATATGAAGACTCCGATCAAAGCAATTTTTCTCGTCGTTATCATATCTGCGTTATCACTTCAAGCCCAAACGGCAGCCGATTCCGCTGCAATCAAAAAAGCCGCGTTGGATTATGTCGAAGGCTGGTATGAAGGCAACACCGAGCGCATGGAGCGCGCGGTTCATCCCGAGCTGGCGAAGCGCATCGTGCGAACGGATCAGAGCAGCAGAAGCCGGCTCGACCAAATGAGCGCAATGACGCTTGTACAAGGCGTCAAACGCGGCGGCGGCAAGGATACGCCCGTTGCGCAGCAGCAAAAAGATGTTTTCATCCTTGACATTTTTCAAAACACCGCCAGTGCCAAAGCCATTATGTCCGGCTGGATCGATTACATGCATCTCGCCAAATGGAACGGCGAATGGAAGATCGTCAACGTGCTGTGGGAATTGAAGCCGCAGAAGAAATCGCAATGACGCCTGATGCCTGATGATGAATCATCAGGCTAAGAGGTGCAAGCCGACTAAAAGTCGGCTGCTATTCTTGGGTCTTGGTGCTCATTTCATAAATTCGGCGACGTTTTTTATCGGCAGATGCCATTGTTATATATTCTTGCGATGGCTCTCGCGTCATCGTAATTATGAAATGGTGTACCTAGCCATCTTTAGATGGCTTTCAACTTTTAGCCTGATGCTTCAGCATCTGGCTGGCGAATCCGGCCGAAGCACTGAGATATGAATGATGGCGAGTCTCTTCATGAAAAAAAATCACTGGTTGTTGTTCGCGTGTTTGATTTCCGCCCGAATGCTGGCAGCCCAGGAAATCGCGCTGACTTTCGATGATGCGCCCATTGTGGACGGGCTTTACCACACCGGCGTTGCCAGGACGGAAACGCTCATCGCCAAGCTCAAAAATCAAAACGTGCCACGGGTAGCGTTTTATTGCGTTTCCTCGCGCGCCGATTCGGCAGGAAGGGCGCGGTTGCGCAGGTACGCCGAGGCCGGGTATATCATCGCGAATCATTCTCATACGCACACGCGCATTCATCAACTCGGTGCGGCCGGATATATTCAGGATATTTTCAAAGCCGATGCGATCTTGCGCGAGCTGCCGGGATTCAAACCCTGGTTTCGCTTTCCCTTTCTCGACGAAGGCCGAACCATCGCGGATCGCGACGCCATTCGCAAGGCCCTGAGCGAGCGCCGTTATTTCAACGGCTATGTCA
>JBOHQZ010000126.1:0-11204 GCA_050732275.1 bacterium | reverse complement strand
TTTGAGACATGAAATCCTCCTTGAGTTTAAACGAAGATATTCATGTCCAGCAACAAATTCAAAGAACATTAAACTTGTCCACGATGTCGTGGCACTTATTTTGTCCACGATGTCCTGGCACTTGTCATCTACCTTTTAGAGCTCCGCGAAATTCGTCAATTCCACCAAAAAACTTGATGTGCTGGAGTTTAATCATTTTTGCAGAATCCACACTAAGCCACCCAACTTCAGCAGTAAACTGTTGAATGTCATTTGTGTGTTTATATAAGAAAGAAAAAAATATTCCCTCATCTTCGATATAATTAAAATTAGCCCTTTGGCTTCGTCGCTCTTCTTCTTTGAGAAGATAAATTACCGTGGCTTGTCCTCCGAACATGATTCCTTTAGAAACAGTTCGATCACGGTAGTCGAACACTTTTTGATTATTTTTAAAATCCTGAATCTCGCCGTTATATTTTCGCATGCACCAATCGTAGCCAATCATCGGTGTTATTTCCAGCTCCAAGCGATTCTTTACAGATTTGTTATCATACCAAGCATGAGATAGTTCAATGCCCTGCCGAACCAAATGATATTGGTCAGAGAGTTTTAAAGAGTCGCTTTCAGTATATTCATCTGCGGATGTGGAAGCCATTGTTTTGCCGAGCGGTCCCATTCTAAAAATCATTTTTGTATTTCGATATCCCAAACCCAATTCAAAACTGCCTCCCAAGAAATCACTTTTTCCTTCACTAAAGATAGTTGGCTGATGGTATGACGGCGACTTTATACCTAGTTTGGAAAAAGTAGACAATTCAGGCGATATACCGAAGATGATTTGAAAAGAGAAATCGTTCAGACGACCCGTGGAATCACCCGTGATAGAATTAAATGATCGAGCATGATTGTAAGAACTTAGCAAAAAGATCAAACAAAGCAAATGGATTATTACTACCTTGATGTTAATGATAACATCAATCACTTTGGCCTTTACTTTCTTCATTACCGACGACAGTTCGGTAAACGCAAACGTTTGCATAGATAACTTCGATAATAGTTGTTAACTGGTGACCCGTATCCACTTTCTCTTCCTCTATTACCATATCTTAATATTTTGGTGGGCGTGGTTTGAAAAACATCATCAAGAAATAAAAGTGAACCTAAATCATGCAAAAAGGGCATGCCATATTTAGGGGCGAATGAAGCCAAAACATCAACGGCTCCAAACAAACTATGTTCAAAATCGAAGGTCTGGCTAACAGTATTAGTATTTCCAAGAGCGTAAAGCCCTGTACGAATCCAGCGTCCTGCCTCAGCGCCAAATGGAGCATTGGTGAGCTGAACGAAACCAACGCTCGCTGCGCCCGAAATGCCACCTGCCCTTGCTCCTTCCCATAGTGCATTCCGATATTCTTTTGTGCTTCCATTAACGTGTGCCATTGAGCCCAAAGACGAATATGTGCCTCCCCAGAAAAGGGCAGAAGCGCCCATTTTTCCCCACCAAGGAAGCTTGGCATATGCTGTGGCTTTTGATGCAGAGAACATCCCAATTTCGCTACCAAAACCAATTGTCGCTCCAGTTAAAGCTCCGGTTAATCCATACTTCCAAACATTATCCCAACTGGTCACGCCTGAACCGGCTTGGGCCATTCCTATCCCTGTTCCAATGCCGGCACCAGCAATAGCCCCATTAGCCGTTGCACTTCCGAGGAGGGGGCGCCGGCTGCCGCTCCAATAAAATATCCTGCAGCTCCACCAACTACTGCACCAGCCAAAGCGCCTTGCCACCATTCACCGCCCCTATTGTGTGCATAAATCCCTCCACCAACTGCACCAATGCCGGCGCCAATTAAAATAGGCAAAAACCACACTCGTCCGTCCGCATCGACCATAATGACCGGATTATTCCCCGCATACGCATACGGACTCCAATCTTGCGCAACCGGATCCAATGTCAGCCACTGCCCGATCATTTGATTTTCACATGGCGCCAGCAGCGAATTTATTGATGGATTTATAATTAAGACCCCGGAAAGCGGTAAAAAGCATTAAAGAAAAATGACATATTTGAGTATAACACGCGTGATTAAAACGAACTTAGGGATATTATTACCTCCCAACCGTCTCCTTTCCTTATTAACAACCTTCAAGGTCGTAGAATTTTCTTTGACGACAATATAATCATTGCTAACCCAATGTTCTGAGATACTTCCACTTATAGTAAATGCCATCCTCATACCACCCCTTTGTGCCCCAGCGATAAACCTTCAGAAAGCTTGAAGTGCCATTGCTCACTTTTGCGACATAAAAATCAGTCCCCGATAATCCCGATATCAATAAGTTTGCATCAACAATAGGATACAAACTCGAACTGTACTGCTTGGTAAAGTCTAGTGCAACATTGTTCACTGTCTGGTAACTGTAGTCATAGGATACTTCTCCACCGTCGGGGTAGAAGAGCTTTTTTAAAGCGGCACGATTCGCGCCGGACGGAACTCCGTTAACACCATAATACTCGAATGTAGTTGAAGGCAAAGCTTTATTGCCGTTTCCATCCTTGACTTGTATTTTGGTCAAATATCGCTTGCTCCGGCCAAAGCTCAAAACATCAGCGACGATATAATCCAAATCGTACTTTTGCGTAACGACACTGCTCTTGTCTTTGACCCAAATCTCGTCTAAAAACTTGCTCTGGAAATATCGCTGAATTCGCTGATCGGGAGGGACGGGATACTCATTGTTTGCCGTCGGCAACGCCGCAAGAATAAATTGCACACTTCGCCCGGTATGATCTATAATTTTGTAAGGATATGAAGCGCGTGTATAATGAAGACTCTAATAGGAAAGAATGCTCAAGAAATCTTCTTCTTGTTGATATTCAATGGTAGTATGTTTCCCGGCAATGTCTTGAATATCAGATAAATCCCATTGATAGGCAACCAAGGAACCTGAACTCAAAGAGGTGGCGATTGGATTTGTAATTAGATTGCCCCAACGTAATGAGAACCTCGTGGCATAAGTACCGCTAAAACTTAGATTGAAATTCCCCGAGGTCTTATCATAATTGCCATAACGGTAAGTCGTGCCATCTTCGCGGATTATGGTCCAACCAATTAGATTTCCGCTTGCATCGAGGTGACGCGTTATCAGCCAGTACTGATAGTCTTTCAAACGAAAACTATTGCCGGATTGAAGAATCAATTCCGAGCCGCCGGCCGCGTCGACGTAAAAATAACGATCATCCGACACATCGCGTGTGTTGTTAATATCTGCGGTAATACTTCCCAAGTTTAATGCCCAACCCAAACCCACCCAACCAGCCTGCAAGACGGCGTTATCCGTACGCACGAGCTTGTGCACGTTGCTGTTATAAGCCAAGGCAACGGCGATCCCGCCTATTTCTGTAATGGGAGCTGAAAAAGCAACATCACCAGTGTATAAGCTTTCCCCACTGAAGTCGCGATCACCACCGCCTGTTCCCGATCCGGTAGTTTTGGCTTTGCCTTTATAAGATTGTCCATCTGCGGCAACTCGCTTGTAAATCAATGCGAAGATCAAAGCCAAAGTGAGCATTATCAGAAAATACTTTTTCAGCATGATCATTGCCCTTTCTTTGGGGTTAGCCAGCCTGACATTCGATATTTAAACCATGGAAAAAGCTTTTCAAATAATCTGAAACTAAGCGTGCCCAAAAAAAGCCAAAATATGTTTAAATAATTCACCGGAAAGAAGGAAGAGAGAAGACCCCGATGCCATGGCGTGATGCGTTATATCGCTCCTCCTGGTGTGACGCGATATTTTTCTTGTCACAGGAGAAGAATATACTTTTCACAAAATTTAGTTCCAAATCATGTTACAAAATCTTAACAAAAGAACATAAAGAAAAATTTACTCCTTACGTTTCACATGTTACTCCCTCGCCACCCGCCAACGCGCCAAACGCCGGCGAACGGCGACGTTCAATGACGGCGTGCTGCCGTTTTCCTCCCAATAGATTTCCAGCGCTTGCATACCGGCACAGGGACGAATCACCACCCAATTCGGCGAAGATCGATCCGCGGCCTCTTCAAGCCTGATACCGTCGCTGAAAGCAAAATTCAGATTGTCGTAAACTTCGACGAGGCGGCGCATGAGATAGGCCTTGGTTTCATCCGGGCAAGGCATCAGGCGATAGCCGAGCCTCGTGCTTGGCAACAGCGCTTCTAATTCCGCGTGGCTGGTTTTTGACAATATCTTCAGCAGATGGGCCATTGCCATCAAGGCATCAATACAAGCAATTCCGTAGCGCGAGTTAGCGGCCGCCGCATGAGCAGATATCGGAAAAGCGATGCCGCCGCGACCGTCAAAACCGATAAGACGCGCGCCGTTTTGAGCGGCCCGCATGCTGGCAGCGGTCAGCAAGCATCCGTCGTACCGTCGCACGGTCGCATCCGCCGGTTGGCCGCGATAAGGAAACAACCATCCGGCCACGAGCTGAAGATCGGGATCGTGCTTGGTGAGCAGTCGCGCCATCACAACATCGCTGCTGCCGCGCGGCAACATGCCGTGTTGCGGCAGCGCCAATTGGATTCTTTCGCAGACGCCGCCGAGCCAAATCCCGACGCCGACTTCGGAAGTGAGGGATTGCGCAAATATTTTTTGTGCGCTGCGTGTGTGCCGGCGAAAATCCCGAGACATGTCCATCGGAAACGCTTCGATCTGCGCCGGCCAGCCCAGCATGGCGAAGAATTGCGACACGATTTGCTCGGTTGCCGCGCCGACGACGCCGACTCGCACCGGTATCGGCCGCTCAAGAATGGTTTGGGGAAGCGGTGCAAAAGCTGGCGGCGATTTAACTTTGGAAATGCCCCAAACGCCATTCAGCACCATGCGCAAATAATCTTCGCGCACCATCGCCGCCTTCAGCAAGTGCAAATTGCCCGCTTTTGGCGCGTCGATCAAATCGATGCGCTCCAACGAGCAGGATTCTTCCGTGGTGAAATCCTCGGCAGAAGGATGCATCAAAGCCAGCCGGATGAGCGTGGCATGGCGGTCAGCGCCCAAATAAATGCCGCCGAGATAACGGCGCATTTGCAAAGCCCAACGCGCGACCGGCAGCGTTACCGATTCGAGCAAATACACTTCGCAGCCGGCGGAGAGCATGCCCTGCGCCAGCGCCAGTGTCCACGCCGAGAAACGATCTTCTTCTTGTGTCGCCAAGAGCAGCGCCGGCGGCCGGGCGCCGTTAAACGCCAAGCCGGCATGCGCTTGCATTTGCCGTAGCGCGAAGGATTTTCCCACCCAGCGCATCAGTTCCGTGCTCATACCGCCGCCCATCGAACCCAGCAAGTTGCCGCCATCGACAAAACGGCGGATGTAGCCGGTCGGCAAAACCCGTTTCGCCGGAACGGTTTCACCGGCGGCGATCTGTTGTTCGTTTCGAACTACCGCATTGGCGGCAACGATGGCTGCCGCGCCAACGCGCGCGCGTTCGGCAATCACCGCGTGATGATCAACCTCCGCTTTCGCCTCGATCGCGGCGCCGCGCATGATGATGGCTTCGTTCACTTGCGCGCCCGGCCCGATGTGAACCTCGTCAAAAATTATCGCGCCGCGAATTTTAGCGTGCGATTCGACCCGGCTGTGGCCGCCAATGACCGAAGCTTCGAGATGCGCGTCGGGCGCAATCACACATCCGGCGCCGATGAGTGAAGTCGAATTTCCGGGGCGCGTTTTTTCCTCCGGCGTGAGCATGCGCGGTGAGAGCTTGCCCTCCAAATAATCAAGATTGGCCATGCGCAGATCTTCCGGCGTGCCGACGTCGCGCCAATAACCCTCGAACGGAAAACCGAAAATCGCGGCTTTGGCCGCAGCCAGCGGCGGAAAAACTTCCTGCTCGAAGAAAACCGGCCGGCCTTCGCCCGGAATACGATCGAGCAGCTCCGGCTCGATGAGATAAATGGCGGCGTTGATCCAGTCGCTGAAGACCTGCGGCCATGTCGGCTTCTCAAAAAAGCGGCGGATGCGCCCATCGCTCTCCCGCAACACCAAGCCATACGGCAGGGGTGTGGTGATAGGATGAAGCGCCAGCGTCGCCATGGCGCGGCGGCGCTTGTGAAATGCCAGCATGCGCCGCAGCGGCAAATCGGCCAGAATGTCGGCGGAGTAAATCAGCGTGGTTTCGGCGATGTGGGCGCGGGCGAATTTCACGCTGCCGGCCGTGCTCAAATCCTTGTCCATCACGACGTAATTAAAAACAGCGTCGCAGGCTTTGCCGTCACCAAGCGCCTGGATGAATCGTTCCGGCTGATAGTGGAGCAGGAAAACAAATTCTTTAATACCTTGCGCGCGAAGATTGAAAATGATGCGTTGAATGAGCGGCAAATTGCCGATGGGCAGCAGCGGCTTCGGGCAGGTTAGTGTAATCGGGCGCAGGCGGGTACCAAGGCCTCCGGCAAGTAGTATGGCTTTCACGGCTGCGTGGCTGTCCTAATCAATTATTCGCTCACGGAAGTGAATCATAAAAATCTTTTACTCCGTGAGTTCCATTCCCTGAGCTAAATTCCTTTGCTTTTTCTGCGAGAATTTCATTTTAAAAAGAGCAGTTCGTTTTGCAGGCTGGCAGGCTGCGCTACGAAACGGTTTCACCGTCGGCAATCTCTGCCGCGTGAAACGCCGTCGCGCCGACGTGCGGATAAATGATGCAGTTGGTTCCGACGGTGGTGCTGGCCGGAATTTGCGCGCCTTTGCCGATGATCGTAAGGCCCTCGCGCAAATGATCCGAGAAACGCTGATTCGGCTTGCTGGCGTCACCAATGCCGATCCGGCTGCCGCGGCCCACGCTGGTCTCCTTGTCGGCAATGACGTGATCGAGCACCGCGTCCGGTTCAATGAGGCAATCATGCATCACCACCGAATGCGCCACTTTGGCGCCGCGCAAAACTTTGACGCCGGGCGAGAGAATGCTGTTCGTCACCTCGCCTTCGACGACACAGCCTTGCGAGATAAAGCTGTTGCCAACTTTGGCGGCCGGCAAAATGCGCGTCGGCTGCCGATCGCCGCGGCGCCCCTCTTCTTCAAGATTCGTATACATTTTCCATGCGCCGAGGCGCAATCCCGACTCTTCAGGGTTGAGCAAATCCATGTTGGTGCTCCAATACGAGTGCAGCGTCCCGACGTCGCGCCAATATCCCTCGAACATGTAAGCGTAGACTTGGTGCGTGCCGAGCACGCGGGCGATGATATTCTTGCCAAAATCGTGCTCCGGAATTTCCCGCAAACAATAAGAGAGAAAATCCGTGTTGAAAACATAAATCCCCATCGAAGCCAGGTTGCTCCTGGCCTGCTTCGGCTTCTCCTCCCATTCCAACAGGCGATAGTCGTCGTCCACAATGGCAATACCGAAATGGCGGGTTTGCTCCCACGGCACGCGCATCATACCGATGGTGAGGTCGGCCTTCCGGCTTTTGTGGTAGGCCACCATCTGGCTGTAATCCATGTAATAAATGTGGTCGCCGGAAAGAATGAGCACGCGCTCCGAATCGTGAGTGCCGACGTAATCCATATTTTGCCGGATCGCATCGGCCGTGCCTTTATACCAATCGGAATCTTTCGCGCCGGTGCGCGGCGGCAGAATTTTCGCGCCGCGCATGCGGCCGATGAAATCCCACGCCTCGCCGTCGCCGATGTGCTCCATCAGCGACAGCGGCTTGTATTGCGTCAGCACGCCGAGGTTGCTCAATCCCGAATTGCTCGCATTGCTGAGCGTGAAATCGATGATGCGATACAAGCCGCCGAACGGCACCGCGGGCTTGGCGCGCGCCTGCGCCAAAATATTCAGCCGGCTGCCGACGCCGCCGGCGAGGAGCATGCCGAGAGTTTTTCTCATGGCTTTCTCAAGCTGGGTTGAAAAAATGAACGCCGCCGCCCGGCCAAAGCGGCGGATATAAATGCGCTTTCGCCATCTTTCAATATAACACAAAGTAAATTTATTGCAAGTATTTAATTCGTTTTAGCCTTTTCCGACGCCTCGATTTGCTCCAGCATGCCTTTGAGGCGGGCATTTTGCGGATCGACCTGAAGCGCGCGGTTGAGAAATGATCGCGCTTTCGCGGTCCGCCCTTGCAAAGAATATATGAATGCCAAATTTCCATACGCCGGAACAAACTTCGGATCGAGCGCGAGCACGCGCATAAAATACCCCGCTGCTTCGGTATAACTCGCAGAAGCCATTGCCAGATTAGCAAAATTGTTCAAGGCCGGAATGAAATCGGGATCGAGGCGCAACGCGTGCAGGAAATGCTGCTTCGCAACGGTGCGGGCTTGCCGTTTATACGCGAAAAATTCTCCCAACGCATTGTGCGCCGGCGCGTAGCTCGGCTGTGCGGCGCTCGCTTTTTGAAAACAATCCAAGGCCGCCTCCGGATTATTCAACTGCAAATAAAGATTGCCAAGCTGCATGAGCGCCACGGCGTTTTCCGGAAAGAGGCGCAGCGCGGCTTGATATGATGCCACGGCTTCTTCTCGCCGCGCCATTTGATTCAACACTATGGCCAATTGCAAATGCGCCAGCGCATTTTGGGGAGCGTTTTTGACCAAAGCGCGGAATTACTGCAAGGCTTCTTCCAAACGGCCGCGGGAAAAATAAGCCAAGCCGAGACGATACAAGCCTTCTTCGTTTTGGGGATCGTTTTGCAGGCGATCGCGCACGAGAGCAAGCGCCTGCTCGAAATTGGCCCGCTCTTTGTTTGCAGCATCGTAGAATTGCAAATAAGCCATGCCGAGCCGGAGATCAGCCGCAGAATCTTTTTCTGCAAAGAAGTCCTTTAGTGTTGGGGCTATGCTCGCACGAGCAGCCTGCGGCGCTGCCGGTTCTTTTTGAATCCAATGATCGGTAAAATTCGCGTGGATAACATCAGAAGTTTCAGAATGGCAGAGCGCGCACTCTTCGTCGCCGACATATTTGGTTTTGGGGTCTAAATTCAAGAAGTCGAGTTCTTCGGCAACTGCGACGGTTGCAGAATTGTCACGCTCGCCTTCTTTTTGACCACAAGCGAAAAGTGCGAATGAGAGCAATGAAAAAAGAGCGACGATGGCTGTAAAGCTTTTCAAATCTCGGCTCATTTTTAGATCGCGGTTTCACGCCGGGGTATCGAAACAAGCGATATACCTGTGACGAGACCGAGAATAAGCCCGCCCACTGCGACAATCGCCAAATACGCAAGAGCACCCCAAAGCCCTCGGAGTGACTGCGAGCGTGAAAGAGAGTCCGCGATCGCTGCCGTTTCCGCGGCCAGGGTCCATCCCAGTACGCTTGCAAAAACCCACCATCCCGTCTTGTGGAGGCGTGGACGCAGAATGATTGCTTGCCATACGCCAACGATAAGTCCGCCGAGAGCTACGCAGGCATACAGGGAGTACGCGAGCTCCCAGCCAACTGCCTTTGAGATGTCCGTCGCAAGGAACGGCACTGCCAGCCCAACGACACACGACCAGAACCATGGCACGGGCTGATGAAGCACCTTCCGTATGGCACGTCCTTGCATGAATCCGATGCCCATCCCTATGCCGGCACCGACGAGAACCTGGGCGCCGCCAATACCGACGGCCTCTCCAACCAAGGCCAGCGCGATGATGAGGGGAACTCCGAGTATCCAACCTATCCAGGTGGCGCGAACCCACAGAACAAAGAGCCGACGGCCACTCATATTGCGCTCACTCATAGCCGATCCATCCATTGGTCTAACAAGCTCGGCGTGCCGCCGAGATCGTTCGTGCAGCCAACACGCAGTTTTTCGCGCTTGCTGCAGCCCGCGTTGCTACGATTTCTTATATCGTTAGCAGATTGCTGCGTCAATTTACTGCCGTACTTTTATTTTTGCAAGTATATTTTTGTCTCCAATTCACACCGTAGTTTTATTTTCAGTTCTTTTACTTCCAACTAATCTGCAGCGAAATTTTAGCTGCGTGGAGCTTACGAAGCTCCTGGCGCAGAGCGGGCGTCAACGTACACCCAGGCCTGATTCCCCGAAGCAAGCATCACGGCTACCCGTTTGTACGCGGCGAGCTGCTCATACTGATCGGCGGCAGCGAGCTCAGCGTCGGTGATCTCGAATACTGTGCCGCTCACACGACTGTCGTTTCTGCCGTTGAACGTGACGTTCGCGTAATGCGCCTTGCCGCTTGTAGCCACGACTTGCGGGTCCTCAATCTTTACGAACGACGGCTCGAACCCGGGAAGCTCGTCCTTTTGCCCTTGGAGCAGCCTTCCGAACGTAGACAACTGCACGTTTTCTTGCTGGAGAGTGCCATAGGAAAAGAGTAGAGGCATGGCGAAGGAAACCTCGTGTGGTAGATGGATTCGAAGCCTAACGTCGAAATTGGTGACTCATGTTTTCGGTTCTTGCACTGGCGCATGCGTATCCCGAGTGCGTCCGAGAATCCTTCGCGTGATCGGCCGAAGTAGACGCGGTGACAGATAGATCGGGAACTGGGACAGAGCGAAATACAGCCACGTGAGATCGGGCAGGGCGCCACCGGTTCCTGCAAGCATCAACCCCATGTTGCGCTGTGACACCATAAACCCGAGCGCAAGGGCCCGCTCCCGGCCTGCGGATAGAAACAGAAGAGCCGTGAGGAAAAGAACGGCGAAAAACACCACAAAGGCAAGCACTGCCAGCGCCGTTGTGGTCAGTGGGGACATCAGAAAGCGAGCGCCGACGCTCTCCATCACGGCTGCCACGAAAACGAAGAGGACGAGAACATTGAGGCCGTTGATTGCTTCCTTTTGCCGCTCGGTGGCAGCCAGGCCCAAAAACCGACGCACGCCAAAGGCGATCAAAGCGGCGCCTGCGAGAATTGCCAACAACTTGGCCGCGAGCAACCGCGGTGAAATCGCGAGACTCGGTCCGACGAAAAGAAGCGTAAAAAGGGGCGCAGTAAACGGGACGAGTGCCGTACTGGTGACGAGCGTGAGAAGGACAAGCGTGGCATCCAATCCCATTAGCGCTGCCAACGCCGGAGCTGCCATCATCGGAGAGGCAATTGCCTGCAACATGAGCGCGAGGAACAATTCGGATGCGTGCTTGTCGAGACCAGCCACGAGGCAGCTCACACCGACCAGGACCGGGACTGCAATGGAGGTCCAAGCCGTTGCGGCAAGTACGATGGCCGGGCGACGAACATAGGTCTTGAGCGCCGTGACGTCAACGCCAAGGAAGGCGAGGCATAACAGCAGAAAGACCGCT
>JBOHQZ010000125.1:0-11322 GCA_050732275.1 bacterium | reverse complement strand
CTGGCGCAGCGCATCGACAGTCCCCGCCTTCGCGACCGGCAATGGTGGGTTACATTCAAACGCAAGTTGCAAAGCGCTGTTGATAAAAACAAATCGCTGGCGCCGCCAACCGCATTGGAAACTTCGCACGCGACAGAGTTGACAAATGATCAACATGCGGATATGGTGTTTTCGCAAAATGATCTGGCGCGAATTCGTCAAGTTTGCTTGGAATGGGCGGAGGCCGGCGAAGAGCCGCTCGCCACGTTGGTCGCCCATCGCGGCAAAATTGTTTTTCACGAAGCTTTTGGCAAAAAGCGTGACGGCAGAGCCATGACGATTGACACGCCGACATGGATGGCTTCGATCACGAAACTGCTCACCGGCGTTTTGATGATGCAATTTGTCGATCAAAGCTTGGTTGATCTTGATGCGCCGATTCAGCAATATTTGCCGGAGCTGCAACAAGCTGCCGGCCCGAAAATAACTCTCCGCCATCTTTTCACACATACCAACGGACTCGGCTGGCACGGCGAATGGGGCTCGGATTGGAATCCGGCGCTGGAAAATTATCTCAGCCACTGTTTGCCCTATTTGAAAGTCGGTGCGGCGTTTCAATACAATCGGCTCGGTTATGCGCTGGCCGGAAAAATTATGGAACGCCTCAGTGGCCGCGCCGTGCCATATCTTTTCGATGACAACATTCTAAAACCGTTGGGCATGGCGAATACATTTGTCGATAACACGTACGGCAGTGTGTATTCCACCTGCGGCGATGTGGCGCGCCTCGGACAGATGCTGCTGAATCGCGGGAGGTACGGGAAATATCGTTTTTTTTCAGAAGCGAGTTTTGCCAGAATGCTGCCGGCGAAATTGGATGTGATCAACCCGCAGCTCGATCGCAAGTGGGGCATAGGCGCTTCGCCATTGGGCGGAAACGGATTGAGCGACCAAACATTTGGGCACGAAGCCGCTTCGGGGGCGATCTTGCGCATTGATCCAGTGAGTGAATTGATCATCGTTTCGGCGCGCGATCGCGCGGGCGCCACTTACGAAACTTTTGCGGCGCGATTGATCGAAGCGTGTGCTGCGCCATTAACCAAAGAGAATAAGTAAATTGTCATTGCGAGGCGTTTTTTGCCGAAGCAATCTCGTGGTTTTTAAAAGATTATCCCGCTGAAGAGAGCAACGCTCGCAATGACCACTTTTTCAACTGCGCCATTAATCGGAAAGAAGTAACTATTGCCACAACGTTTTTTTCTCATGCACATGTTAAAAAGTCCCGAAGGGACAACATGACACTAGCCCAGAGATTTATCTCTGGGATGTTTAAAAAATTTTCTCAAAGTCCCGAAGGGACGATTGAAATTGATGATTGAGTGAACCATGCAAGCCATTCTCAATCGTCCCTTATGGGACTATAATTTTTTTCTACATTTACCACGCCATGAATGGCGTGGCTACGGGACGGCAATTATTATGAAACGTGCTGGCCAGCTCAACTTATTGTTGCCGGTGTTGATCCCCGTGTTCTTTCTCTCCGTCATTCCGCTGCTCCGAGGCATTTATCTCGGCTTCACCGATTATCGCCTGGGCGATCCCATCCGGTTCAATGGGCTGGACAACTACGCCCAAATGCTGCGCGACGTTTATTTCTGGCAGTCTTTCAAAGTGGGATTTCTCTGGACGCTCATCGTGACGGCGGGGCAGGTCATTCTTGGTCTCGGCTTGGCGCTGCTGCTCAATTTGAAAGTTCGTTTTACTTCTTTCTACAGCGTCTTCATGCTCGTGCCGTGGGCCATGCCGCCAATCGTGCGCGGCATTGTTTGGAAACAAGTTTATGATCCGGACACCGGCCTATTAAACGCTTTTTTGCTGGGCCTCGGCATTCTCGACAAGCCGATCAACTGGCTCTCAAGTTTTGAATATGCCATCCCCGCCGTCATCATCGCCGGCATTTGGGGAGA
This sequence comes from bacterium, assembly GCA_050732275.1. Taxonomy (GTDB): domain Bacteria; phylum Zhuqueibacterota; class Zhuqueibacteria; order Zhuqueibacterales; family Zhuqueibacteraceae; genus Zhuqueibacter. The sequence continues at coordinate 9,376 of JBOHQZ010000125.1, read as the reverse complement.
AATTCCCAAAGCCGGTGTCTTTTTGTTGGCAGGCTTGCAATCCATTCCACCGGATTTGTATGAAGCGGCGCGGTTGGATGGCGCCCGTCCCTTGCAAGAATTTCGGCATATCACATTGCCCATGCTCAATCCCGTCATGGCCGCCATTGTCTCGCTGACGTTCATGTGGAATTTCAACACCTTTGGATTAGTTTGGGTTTTGACACAAGGAGGCCCCGGCGGCTTGACGCGGCTGCCGATGTTGGCGGCGTATGAAGAAGCATTTCGTTACGGTTATGTCGGCTATGCGGCGGCCATCGGCAATGTGATGGTTGTCATTATATCCTTCGTTCTGCTGATGTATCTACGAATTCAATTTCGCGAACGGATTGCGACTTAAAAAGCAAAAAACTTTCATGCAATGCCGCTAAGACGTAAATATCTCGCAAAGAAAATCTTGGCGTATCCTTGCGACTCGGCGCCTTTGCGTGCGCTTTGTTTTAAAAATCACAAATGAAGAGCAAATCATTGCTAAAAAAAATCACCGTGCACGGCGGGCTTATTTTTTTTATAGGTTTTTTAGTTTTCCCGCTCATCTGGATGCTCTCGACCTCGTTCAAGCCGACGCCGGAAATCTACTCCGGACATCCGACGATTTTTCCCAAACGGATTTCTTTCGAGCATTACACTGCCGTCATTACAGAAGAAAAAGTTTTGCAAAGCATCGGGAACAGTTTCAGCATCGGCATCATTTCGACGATCATCGTCGTGCTCATTGCGTTGCCCGCCGCGTATGCGCTGGCGCGTTTCAGATCGGCTTTCAACAATCTCGTGCTCGGCTGGATTTTGACTTCCCAGATCTTTCCGGCGATTTTGATCATGATTCCGCTGTACATCGTTTTGCGCAGCATGAGGATGACGAATTCATTGCTGGGACTGACGTTGGTCTACGTCGTATGGAATTTGCCGTTCGTGCTGTGGATGCTGCACGGCTACGCCAAAGGAATTCCAGCCGATCTGGAAGAAGCGGCGGCGATTGATGGCGCCACCCGAACGCAAATCATTTACCAAGTGTTAATGCCGCTTTTGCTGCCGGCGATTGGCGCGGCGATGCTGTTTGCCTTTATCTCGGCGTGGAATGAATTCTTTTTTGCGCTCGTGTTGATGAAGAGTCCGGACTCCATCACGCTGCCGGTGGAACTGGCGCGATTTACCGGAATGGAAGGGCAGGCCCGCACCGGTCCTCTCGCGGCGGCGAGCCTCATTGCAACCATTCCCTCTCTGGCGCTGTTCGGTTTGATGCAAAAATGGTTTGCCTCGGGCTTGCTGGCCGGCGCAGTCAAAAATTAATGTATCAGATTGTAGTTCTGCTTCGTGAGTTTTTAAAAGCTGTAGCCCAACGGATTAAAAAACGACCGCCGGATAACAACTTTTGGCAAAAATATGATAATCATTTTATCTTAATTCGTTGGCAGCTTTTTATCCGTTGGCAATAAAAATTGAAACCTTTTGAAAAACACATAAATGAAGCTCAATTTTATTTTCCTCATCGTCATTCTTGCTGTGGCATTGGTTTTCTATTTAAAAAATCCGTTTGAAGAGCGCGTTGCCTCCAATCAATTGCGTTTCGTCAGCCTCGCGTGGCAGGAACAAGCGCTTGCCGCCAACAAAGCCATCGTCGCGGCATGGAACGCCAGCCATCCCGAAATGCCGGTGGAATATGTGCAAGGCACGTGGAGCTCGATTCATGATTATTTGATCACTGCGTTTGAAACCGGTGAGGTTCCCGATGTTTTTCACTATGAATCTTCCATTATCGTCGATTTTGCGATTCGCGGCTATCTTGCTGATTTAGCGCCAATGCTTGCTGCCGAGATGAAACAGGATATTTTGGAGGTCGCGTGGGCTGCGGTAACACGCCCAAACGGCGAAATCGTCGGTGTGCCCTTTCTCATTGAATCCACCGTGGTTTTGTACAACCAAGATCTTTTTGCGCAAGCACAAATTACGCCGCCTTCATTCGACCAACCGTGGAGGTGGAATGACCTGCGCGCAGCAGCGCGGCGATTGACCAAAGATCTCAACAACGACGGCGTCATCGATCAGTGGGGCGCGGCTTTCGGGCTGCGCAACTCCGCCAATCTCGTGATGAATCTTGCGATCAGCTTTGGCGGTTCTTTCTTTCGCCAGGAAGGAGAAAAGCACGTCGTTCGAGTTGGCGAAGCAGAGAAAGAATTGCTCAACACAATTATGGAAATGCTTTATCATGACCAATCAACTTCGCTCGCCAGCATCGGGCAATCCGGCCCGAGCATGATTCCAGGGTTTTTCAATGGCAAATATGCGATGTTGGTCGGCATCGGCGCGTGGGCGCGGCAACAGCTCGTGGAGAATGCGCCTGCCGAATTTCGCTGGGGCGTGATTCCGCCGCTCGCCGCTGTCAACCAAAATACCGGCATCAGCGCACAAACGCTCAGCATTCCCCAAAAATCGAAACGAAAAACCGAGGCGATGGCATTCATCGATTTTATGTTGAGCCCGGCCAATATGACGCAGTTGGCGCAGAGCGACTGGATGATACCGGCGCGCCGTTCCTGTCTGGCGATGCCGCAGTTCCAAACTGCCGGCGACGGCTGGGAGGTGGTTTCTGCCTCCGCGAAATTTCTCGCGACCGGATCGTGGCTCGGCGTGCCCGGTTATGTCGAGTGGAAAAGTCGGGTCGCCAATCCTCTGCTGCAAGAATTGTTTGCCAATCGCCTCTCGGTGGAAGAAGCGGCGCGACGCATTGAAATCGAAAGCAACCTTGTCCTTTCACGTTATCAGATGCGTGATGAAACATGGTGAATAATCTCGTCGACCGGGCCCGCGGCGCGCTTCTCGGCTTGGCGGCCGGTGACGCGCTCGGCAGTCCGACGGAAGGCAAAAGTCCGGATTTTATTAAGAGCCAATGGGGACGTGTGGCTGATTTTCTTTCCGAGGCGCAAGCTGGAACCGACGATACGGAATACGCGCTGTTCAGCGCCAAATTGATTTTGGAGTACGGACGTGCGCTGACGTCGGAATTGGTGGCGCGCGCGTGGCAGGAACACATTATTGCAGCCTCGAATGAATACAAAGGCGCAGGGTTTAGCGAAATTCTGACGATTGCAAATTTGCGCAAAGGTTTAATGCCGCCGCAATCCGGCCAACATCTACATAGCTGGAGCGACGGCTTGGCCATGCGCGTTGCACCCTATGGCATTGTCGCTGCTGGCGATCCCAAACTTGCCGCGCAGCTCGCGGAGATCGATGGCGCGGTGAGCCACTCGGGTGAAGGCATTTATAGCGGGAAAGCAGTGGCAGCAGCAGTGGCAGCAGCGGCGGGCGGAGCGTCTTTGCAAGATATTATCATGGCGGCGCACGCCGTTATTCCCGCCAATTCATGGACAGCGCGTGCGATTGCAATGGGCGTGAAGATCGGCGGACAAAGCGAAGAGGTATGGAGCGCGCTACAACCGTTGTACGAGAGGATCGCCTGTGCTTATTATCACTGGGCTGATCTCGCGCCCGAAGCGGTCGGCTTGGCCTTCGGCATTTTGACAGCAGCGCAAGGAAAATTTGAAGAAGCCGTGCTGGGAAGTGTTAACGTCGGCAGAGATGCTGATACCATCGCCGCCATCTGCGGCGCTATTACCGGGGCAAGCGCCGGTGAAAAAAAAATTCCAGCGTCATGGTTAGCGCGAATCACCATAGCGAAAGGAAACTGCATCAAAACGGTGAAAGGCATGAATATTTCAGAAGTCGCCGAGAAGTTGGCTGAGCTGGCTAAAAGTTGGAGCGCCTTGACATGAACGAGCTTCGACAACGCGCATACAACGCCATGCTGGGATTGGCCGTGGGCGACGCGATGAGTTGGCCGGCGATGTTTCATCGCAGTTATCTGCTGCCGTTTTGGACGAGAAGAATACGCCGAGAAATGGAGGCCGCCTCAGAAACGACCAACGTGATTCGTCCGGCGATGCCCTTTTCGCTTAATCGGCCGGCTGAAGCATTCGCCATCGGTCCTACCGATGATTCAGAATGGGCGGCTTTTACCGCACAACAACTTCTGCTCCAAGACGGCGCGCTGGCGCCGGAAAAACTTTTGGCAGCATGGCTTGAATTGGCGCAATCATCGCAAAATGTGCGCGGCAGTGTGAGCATTCAAGCCACGCTTGCCAATCTGCGCCAAGAAAAATTTCCGCCTCAAAGCGGCAAAGACAATCCGCATTATTTTGATGATAGCGCTGTCTGTCGCGCCGTGCCGATTGGTGTCGTGTGGGCGGGACGTCCGAACAAAGCCGCTGAAATGGCAGCCCTTGATGCGGCTGTCACCAATGCCGAGGATGGCGTTTGGGCGGCGCAGGCGGTGTCGGCTGCCATCAGCGTCGCTTGTGCTGGTGGTGGAATTAGTGAAATCATCGCTGCTGTCATGTGCACATTGCCCGACGATGCTTGGATTAAGCGCAGCGTGATGGAAGCGCTGCAGTTTTGCCGCGAAGACACGACGCTTTTTGATATTTTTCCTCAACTCAGTGACGGCCTCATCAATCGCGAATACAGTTATGGAAGCGTGGCGCCGGAAACTTTAGCGCTGGCGCTCGTTATCATGAAGTTTTCCAAAGGCGATTTCAAATCCGCGGTGATGGCAGCGGCCTCGTTCGCCAAGACGGCGGATTCCGTTCCGGCATTGGTCGGCGCCTTATCCGGCGCAATGATGGCACAGGAATTTATCTCGCAGGATTGGCGAGAACGATTTCGACGCTTGCAGGGAATTTGTGTGCCAACGCTGGCCGGAGTGGATTATATCGAGCTGACGGAGCGCTTAGCTGATCTTGCGGTTAAAAATTCGTAGCCTTGCCCCCTTGTGGGGCATTTTTGTAAAACCGCATTCTGTCGCTTCGACAGCGGCCCACAAGGGGCCGAGACTACAATAATGGTATCCAAATTTTTAATATGAACATCTCATGGCTCAACCTCGAAGATTTAGTTGAATACGAGCTCCGCCAACAACAGGAAGAAGGCAAGGACGTTGCGCGCTTTCGACAGCGATGGGAAAATTTACAACAAGTAACTAAAAAGGACCGCGAGCTGCGAAATCAGGCAATTGCTTTGATGCATGAGCTCGCCGCGTTGCCACCTACGAATGAAGTCGTCAAGCAAGAGCCTTCCACGCTCGCAGAAATTCGCGCGCTTTGTCCGGCGCCAACTTGCGAGCTGCCAAAGCCTTTACGATCAAACGAGGCGCTTGGCGATCACATCGCCGGCGGTTGGCTCGGCAGAGCCGCCGGATGTTTGCTCGGCAAACCGGTGGAGAAACACTCTCGCGCCGCCATCAAAGAGATTTTACTGTCTAATGGCAGTTGGCCGCTTTCTCATTATATTACTGAAGAAGGAATTCCGATTGAGCTGCTCCAAAAATATCCTTGGAACAAACACAGCGGCAGAGAAAGCTTGCGGGAAAATATGGTGTGCATGACAGAAGACGATGATATGAATTATCCGATGCTGAATTTGCACGTTCTCGAGACGCATGGCTCGCAATTTTCAACGGGGCAACTTGCGGCGAATTGGCTGAGTCTGCTTCCCGTGCTTTCAACATTCACTGCGGAGCGCGTGGCCTATTTGAATTGTCTCGCCGGCCTCGATCCGCCGGAAACAGCTACTGCTAACAATCCTTATCGCGAATGGATTGGCGCACAAATTCGCGCCGACCTTTGGGGCTGGGTGTCGCCGGGAAATCCACAACAAGCTGCCGGACTTGCCTGGCGCGATGCGCGTTTGAGCCATGTGCGCAACGGCATTTATGGTGAAATGTTTTTCGCTGCGGTGATCGCAGCCGCATTTGTTTGCGATACGATCCAACAAATGTTGGAACATGGATTGAGTCAGATCCCACAAAAATCTCGTCTCGCCGCCGCCATACGTTTTGCGCAGTCGCTTCCGGCACGGGAAAAAAATTGGGAAGCCGCCGTCGATCGTCTCTATGAGCAGTTTGGCTCCTATCACTGGGTGCATACCATCAACAACGCCGCTTTGGTGGCCGCCGCCCTGCTTTATGGTGATGGCGATTATGAGCGCTCGATCTGTTGTGTCGTTATGGGCGGCTGGGATACGGATAGCAACGGCGCAACCGTCGGCTCGATTTTGGGAACATGGCTGGGCGCTAAAAAACTTCCATCCAAATGGATCGCGCCGTTAAATAATAAAATCCGCAGCAGCATGAAAGGATTTGACTATTCGACCTTTGATGATTTGGCGCAACGGGCACTGAAGCAGGTTATCTAACAATTGTTTTTAAATCGTAGTTCTGGATTGGGTTTGGCATTCAATAAAATTTTGCTTCCCATGATTTCTCGAATTGATCTGATTCGCAACAAAGAACTTTGCCGCGATCGCGCGGCCGGTTGCTTGCTCGGCCTTGCCATCGGCGATTCATTCGGCGACGCCGCCCGCACCGCCGAGAACCATTTTCTCTACGGCATCACGGCCGACTTTCGCGAGGGCGTTCCCGCGCCGGGCACGGACGACACCGAATTTGCTCTGCTCACGGCCAGCGCTCTCATTGAAGCGAAAGGTGGGCTGACAGATCAGCACGTGTTGGCGGCGTGGCGTAACCACGTCATCTCTCTTGGCGTGCTCAACCGTGGCGGCGCCAGCGAAAGAGAGGCAGCCGCCAATCTCCGGCGCGGTCTGCTGCCGCCGCTATCCGGACAATACAATTCTCATTATATGAGTGACGGCGCCGCGATGCGCATCGCGCCCATCGGAATAGTTTGCGCCGGCGATCCTGAACGCGCCGCCAACTTGGCGGAAATCGACAGCCGTATCAGCCATTGGCGTGACGGCATTTGGGGCGCACAAGCCGTAGCCGCGGCCATTGCCGTCGCCATGGCCGGAGGCACGATGGCGGAAATCATCGACGCGGCTTTGAAAATTATTCCAACTGATGCGTGGCTGCGCTATACAATGGAAAAAGCATTGCAGATTATTGACACGAGCAATAATTGGGAAGAGGTTTGGATGCCGTTGCACAATGCGCTGTGGACGGAGTATAAAGCCGCGGTTCCTGAGGCCGTTGCCGAAGCTTTTGCCGTTTTCAAATTAACCGCAGGCGATTTTCGCCGGGGCATTATTTACGGCGGCAATTTTGGCCGCGACGCCGATACGATTGCTGCGATTGTCGGCGCATTGAGCGGCGCCAAACACGGCGCCAGCGCCATTCCTGTGCCGTGGATTGAAAAAGTGCGCTATGCCGCGGGAACTTGTTTGCCATTCACCAAAGGGCAGGATTTGTTTCAAATCGCTGGGCAGCTTGCTGAGTTGATCAAGTAAATGAAGAAGATGAAACGCGCTCACGCTGGTAGCCGCGGCGAACAAGTTCGCTCCGATTGTTTTATCGAGTTAGAAATTAAAAACTCTGGCGGCGTCCGGGTTCAGCTTAAAAGCAAAGTCGCGGCACTGTATGGGGATTCAAACAAGCGGCTTATTGCGGAAATGTGCAAATACTTTGGTATCAAACATGCACACGTTAATATTGAAGACAGTGGGGCTTTGCCTTTTGTTATCGCCGCGCGCTTTGAAGCCGCTCTCAAGCGTTTGCTGCCAGGCTTGAAAGCAGAATTTCTCCTGCCGATGCACGAAAAAAGTTTTTCCACCACCTCCAAAGATCGTTTGCGACGCAGCCGGTTATACCTGCCGGGAAATGATCCCAAATTTTTCATCAATGCCGGATTGCACCGGCCCGATGCCATTATCTTGGATTTGGAAGATAGTGTAGCGCCGAGTGAAAAAGACGCCGCGCGCTTGTTGGTGCGCAACGCGTTACGCGACGTGGATTTTTACGGAACGGAAAAAATGGTGCGAATCAATCAAGATCGAAGAGGCTTGGAAGATTTGCCTTTTCTTGTCGCACATGATGTTCAGGTGATCTTGATTCCCAAATGCGAATCAGCGCAACAAGTGCTCGAGGTCGAAAACGAGGTGTCGCGACTTTGCGCCGAGCATGGCCTCGAGAACGGCGTTTATTTTATTCCAATTATTGAAAGCGCGCTCGGCGTCGTCAAAGCTTACGAGATCGCTGGCGCGAGTGAAAAAAATTGCGCATTAGCCATCGGTTTGGAAGATTATGCGGCTGATCTCGGTGTGACAAGATCAAAGGCAGGCCACGAGAGTTTTTATGCCCGCAGTGTGATCATCAACGCGGCTAAAGCGGCCGGCCTGCAAGCGCTCGATAGCGTGTTTTCCGACATCGATGATATCGAAGGCCTCAAAGCGAGTGTTGCCGAAGCCAAATCGCTGGGTTTTGAAGGCAAGGGCTGCATTCATCCGCGACAAATACGCGTTGTTCACGAAGCCTTTGCGCCGGCGCCGGATGAAATCGCAGAAGCGATGCAGATCGTTTTGGCTTTTGAGCAAGCGCAACAAAAAGGCCTCGGCGTTATTGCTTTGGACGCCAAGATGATCGATGCGCCGGTGATAAAACGCGCCCACAAAATCATCGATCTCGCTGCTCGCAATAATCAGATTAAGGCGGATTGGCGAAGTGATTCATGAACAAAAAGCGTGAAACGAAATTAATTCAAAACGCCGCAGGCCGTTGGGTGCCGTTAGAGATAAACGGCATTAAGCCAACGCCGTTTCAAGGCGTGAAAAAATTCAGGCCAAGCGGCTATAAAGCCAAGCCTCCGATCCGAACGTGCGTGGATTATGCCGCCAATGGCAATAAGGTTATAAGAAATTTGCGCGAAGCCTTGCAGAGAGCCGGGCTCAAAAACGGCATGACGATTTCGACGCATCATCATTTGCGCAACGGGGATGCGGTCACCAATCTCCTTTTCGATACGATAAAGAAAATGGGAGTGAAGAATATCCGATGGTTTCCCAGCGCCTCGTTTCCTTGTCATGCACATTTGATTCGGTACTTGAAAGACGGCACCATTCATCACATCGAAGGCAGCATGAACGGCCCGCTCGGAAAATTTGCTTCGCAAGGCAAAATGAAAGGAATTGGCGTTTTGCGCTCGCACGGCGGGCGTTACCAGTCGGTGCAGGATGGTGAAGTTCATATCGATATTGCCGTCATTGCAGCGCCGGCGGCAGATGCTTTTGGCAATGCCAACGGTGTCGATGGCAAATCCGCTTGCGGGCCGTTGGGTTTCGCTTTGGTCGATTCGGAATACGCCGATCGTGTGATCGTGGTGACTGATCATCTCGTGCCGTTTCCTTGCGTGCCGTGGCACATTCAAGGGCAGAACGTCGATGCGGTGGTTAAAATTGACACGCTCGGCGATCCAACCAAAATCGTCTCGGGAACGACCGAGCTCACGAAGAGTCCGGATCGCCTGCTCATTGCGGAATATGTCGCGCGCTTCATAGA
>JBOHQZ010000124.1:0-11369 GCA_050732275.1 bacterium | reverse complement strand
TCCGGTGTACGCGTTAGCGCTCGGCGGCGTCGCCGGCAGATCGCCTCTTTTTATCGGCGGCGACTTCACTCGCGCTCATAACGGCCCGGCGCTGAACCGCATTGGGAAGTTTGATTTATATTATAACAGATGGGAATCGCTCGGCAATGGCGTTGCGGGCGTTTCCACGCCGGTCGTGCGCTCTATCGTTGTCGCCGCCGTACCTTCGGCCAACAACTTCGCGACGATCAATTTAAGCCTCGTGTATGTCGGCGGCCGCTTTACGGAAGCCACCAATCCCGACGGCAGCAAAACGCTTTGCCGCAATCTCATGTTGTGGAGAAACATTTCCGAGCGCTGGCAAGCGCTGGGCAACGGCGTTGATGATGAAGTGCTGGCGCTTGCATTGGCGCCGAACCACTCGCTGTATGTCGGCGGCCGCTTTACCGAAGCGGTAAATTACGACGGCAGCACAACGCGGTTCCTGAATCGCATCGCGCTGTGGAACGGCTATTATTATTCGCCCCTCGGCTACGGCGTGAACGGCGCCGTAACGACGATTGCGTCTTCATTCGATCGCAACCGAATTTTTGTCGGCGGTGAATTTACGGAAGCGACTAATTCCAATCTCACGCGCAAGGCGGCAAAGTATATTGCCGTGTTCAATCGCACGCACCATCCGGGTTTTGCGTTGGAGTGGGACGTTTTTGGAAGCGGCGTGAATAGCGTCGTCAACAGCATTGTGCCGGTGCGGCCTTGTCCAGCCGGCTCGGCGAGTGAAGCGCTGCACGTTGGCGGCGCTTTCAATCAAGCGGGAAATAAAAATGCACTCGCCATGGCCAAATGGAAATATCTTGGGATAAAAACTCGCCCATCTCGTTCCGGCCTGGCGATAGAAGTTCTTTACAGTTGTCGCAGCCGTTGCCGTTCGGGCAATCCGAGAGGCTCTCGAGCTGTGATGGCCTTTATACATATTCCGCCTTGCTCGCCCGGTCTGGGGAAATCGGCCGCAACTGCCGACACAATCCTTTTCGATAATCTTGGCTTTCGTGAATCAGCCGACTTGCCGGAGTTGCCTTACATGCAGCAGTTCTCGTTGCAAGTTTATGATGTCGAAAATCTCGGCGGGCTGATTACAGGGACTAGCGTTGAAATCACCAGTTTTAATCCGCAGCTCCTCGTACACATGGGCGTGGACGACACCACGGCTTATGCGCGGAATCCTGACGGCGTTTACACCGGCGAAACCCTCATGCTGCACGATTTGCCGATTCTCACGGACAATCCCGGCGAAGTGCGCGCGGTGTTCGTGCATGGCGGCACCGATGCGCCGACCATCGATATCGTCGCCACGACCGGTGATACGATCGTTCGGAGTTTGCGTTACGGTGCAGTGAGTGATCCCGTCAGCATCGCCGCCGGCAATTACACCGTAGATCTTATTCGCAGACGCGACAAGCAAAAGCTCGCAACTTACTCATTCGATGTTTCCAATCAAGCGAACGGCTATGTTGCGCTCACACTCTCCGGCTTTCTCGATCCGGCGGCCAATCAAAATGGCCCGGGGATGGAGCTGAGTGTTTATCCGGTGAAGCTTGCGCCGGTTACTGCCGTTGCCGAGCGTGATGAGATGGTGCCGGCTTCATTTGAACTGTCACAGAATTACCCGAATCCGTTTAATCCGATGACCAGTATCCAGTATTCCGTGAGCAGTGATCAGTTTGTCAGTTTGAAAGTATATGACGTGCATGGACGGGAAGTCGCGACGTTGGTTGATGAACGTAAATCCACGGGCAGCTATCGTGTGACGTTCGATGCCAAAGGTTTATCGAGCGGCGTTTATTTCGTTAAAATGCGGGCGGGATATCCCTCGACAGGCTCAGGACAAAGATTCGCAGCGACGAGAAAAATTTTATTGATGCGATAGTGATAAATGTAACGTCATTGCCCGCATTTGAAACACGATTGTCAGGCTTAGTGCCTTTATTTTCCGTATGTTTTTCTTGTGAGGTGTTGAAATATCCGCTTGATTTTAAGAGCTTGAAGAACTATGATGATTCTTGGACGGAGTGGAGTAATCTGGTTGGCGTACCGGTAGAAAGAGGTGAATAGTTAAATATTGATCATCCTTGTTGAAGACTATGGCTGTTTAGCATGATGATGATAGCTTTGGGATACTCGTTTGCTTTAGGTAGGCTTTCGGATCTACCTGCTGCCTAACATGAGAGAACGAGCGCGTGGAGCTGGTGGCGCCTTGCGATCGGGTGATCAAACGAACGCAGCGCCACCGCGGCTCACACACATGAAAGAACCATGACGACACTGGACGACGCAAAAGCCAAAGCCACAGCCACCTACAATGCAGCGGCTGATTTCTATGACGATCCTGCGAATTCTTTCTGGGATCGCTTTGGCCGCGCCACGATCGCACGACTTAGTTTACGACCTGGGGCACGCGTCCTCGATGTGTGCTGTGGTAGCGGAGCTTCGGCGATAGCTGCGGCGGAGAAGGTGGGGTCGGAGGGATTCGTTCTCGGCATCGACCTGGCGGAGAACTTACTCGAGCTGGCGCGTACCAAGGCTCGCGATCGCAGGCTGCAGAATATCGAATTCCGGGTCGGTGACATGCTTGATCTGCGTTTTCCGAAATTCGAATTCGATGCGGTTGTTTGCGTGTTCGGTATTTTCTTCGTCCCTGATATGCCCACAGCGGTTCGGTCGCTTTGGCGCGTCGTGCGTCCTGGGGGCAAGCTCGCCATTACGACATGGGGCTTGCGCACCTTTGAACCGGCAAACACGGCCTTCTGGAATGCGATTCGCGAAGTGAGACCTGACTTATACAAAGGCTTCAGTCCTTGGGATCGCCTCTGTGACCCTCATTCCGTCCTCGCACTGCTGCGTGAGGGAGGAATTGAACAAGCAGAAGTGGTCGCAGAAGCCGGCAAGCATCCGGTCCCGTCACCCGAAGCTTGGTGGTCATTGGTGCTCGGGTCGGGTTTTCGAGGTACGCTCGAGCAACTCGATGCCGAGGCGCGCGAGCATGTTCGCCTTGCCAACCTGCACTATATGCGCCGCTCGGGCGTCCTTTCGGTTGAGGCGAACGTCGTTTATGCCATTGCCACGAAGCCATGAAACGCGGATAAACCGAAACCTCAAAGGCATTCAACGCAAATTGATGCTAATTAAAAACTAGTTTATATTTACATTCATTCAAGTTATGTTGCAATGAACATCCGAAAGATAAAAACCCAAAGGTTAGCCCTGCGTCCCTTCACGCTGGCAGACGTGGATGAGATTCATCAATTATGGATCGAACCCGGTGTCAGAAAATATCTGTGGGATGACGAGACCATTCCAAAAGAGAAGGCGCAAGAAGTTATTGCCAAGGGCATCGAATTATTCAATGCAAAAGGTCTTGGATTGTGGGCCGCAACTTTTCACGATCAATCGACCATCATCGGTTTTTGCGGATATTGGTATTTCCACGAGCCGCCGGAGCTGGAGATTCTCTACGGCATTGCTCCGGAATATTGGGGCAATAATCTCGCGACTGAAGCTACCCAGGCAATGCTGCAATTCGGTTTTCAATACCTAAAATTCGACGAGATCATCGCCTGCGCCGACGCTCCCAACGCCGCCTCATTCCGCATCATGGAAAAGACCGGAATGAAGTTTTTGAAGCGCGAGAATAGAAATGGATTGGACACGATTTTTTATTCAATCTCAAAAAACGATTTTCAATTTGACGATTCAACTCAATTTCTGTAATTCTTTGATCGAAAACATGATCGACACAAACACAGCAACACAATTCTTCTCCGATCTCGAATTATCAAAACGCCTGGAAAGAGCCGAGGCGCACAGCAACGCGAAGTTCGTCGAGGCGAGAGCGAGAATTTATCCCAAAAGCGGCGCGCAGTGGATCGAAGTGGCGGGCGCTTATGCGATGTACGATGGTGTTTCGTCGCCGATAACGCAGGCGTTTGGGCTTGGGCTATTCGAGACCGTCACAAGTGCCGAGTTAGAAAAGATCGAATCCTTTTTTAAAGATCGCGGCGCACCGGTATTCCACGAGGTCAGCCCGCTCGCCGGCCTTGAGCTTGTGACGTTGCTAAATGCGCGAGGCTATCGACCTGTCGAGCTCAGCAGCGTAATGTACCGCCCGATTCGCGGGGATATTGATTTGACGCAGCCCCGCACCAAGAAAATTCGCGTGCGTGTTATCGCTGAAAATGAAGGAGAATTATGGGCGCAGACAACCGCAAAAGGCTGGAGCCACTTGCCTGAGCTTTCCAATTATTTGCTGGAGCTGGGGCCGATTAGCACACAGCGGGAAGACGCCGTTTCGTTTTTGGCGGAGTTGGACGGCCAGCCGATTGCTGCGGCGGCATTGAGCCTCGGCGAAAATGTGGCCCTCCTCGCCGGCGCCTGCACGATTCCCGAAGCGCGCAAGCAGGGCGCACAATTGGCCCTTCTCGATTATCGCTTGCGCTACGCCGCCGAGCAGGGCTGTGACCTCGCCATGATGTGCGCGCAACCGGGCAGCGCTTCACAACGCAATGCCGAGCGGCATGGATTTCGCATTGCGTATACACGCATCAAATGGCAATTGGCATAAAGGGAGCGCGGACTTTCATGTCCGCAAAACGCCTGCGGGCTAAAAAGTCCACGCTCCCGTAAATGCTTTGGCAATATTTTTAAAGGAGCCGCAAAAAAAAATCAAACCAGGACAATATCGATATGAACGCTTTGACAGACAAAGAAATCAGCGCTTTCCACACGCGCTTTTGCCCGTTTGCCGACCGGCTTTATCGCAGCGCTTTGATCGTGACGGGCAGCCCCAGAAGCGCGGAGCAATTGCAAGTCGATGTTTATCTAAAAGCATTTGTCGAATATTTGCAGGCCGGTAATATCGCCAATTTCAAAAACTGGCTTGCCGAAATTGTCAGTGAGTGCTTTAGCGAATACGAGCTTGAGAATAGCAAAATGCCTTTCGAGATGAACGCCGTTTACCGGGTTTACCAGGTGACGTTGAAAAAGCTCATCGATTGTAAAAAAGAAAAACTGCATTATGAATCACTTTTCACAGCGTGATTTTTTGAGAAAATATCGTTACATGGAACAATTTATAGTATTACCTTGAAAAAACGATCATCCCGTCGCAGCGAGACGAAGATTTTTTAACAAACCGCTAATTGACGCGAATGTACGCTAAATTTTTATTCGCGTTGTTTAGCGTTAATTCGCGGTTGACGGATTTGGTTGCGGCAAGTTGCCGCGCTATGGCTTGGCGAGAATTTCGTAATGGCTCACCACCGGCTCCATTTCCAGCAAGAAATTTTTGTCTTCGGGATAGTATCTTGCCTTCTCGCTGTCGTCACCGGCAAAAAGCTTGATCGCCGCCATGGAGTCCCATAATGACAAAAACAGAAACTCGGCTTCGCCACCTTTGAGGCGTCGAAGAATATACACCCCTTGATTGCCGGTGGTGCTGCGAACATCCTTCAAGCCCGTTTTTTTTAGATACTCAAAATATTCATCCGCCTTCGTCGAGGGCGTGCGGCCTCGCCAAATCCGTGCGATCATAATTCACCTCTTGATTATTCGCCGAGCAAGCTCGTCATAAAAATGAGCTGTTGTTTTTATACCGCCAAAGAAATTGTCGAGATTGATAAACTCGTCCGGCGCATGAGCGTTCTCATCCGGCAAGCCGAAGCCGAGCAGCACCGTGTCCAGCCCCAAGGTTTTTTTAAAATGCGTGACGACCGGAATTGAGCCGCCTTCGCGCTGGTACAACGGTTTTTTGCCAAACCCCTTTTCGAACGCTGCCATCGCCGCCTTGACTCCCGGACTATCCATGGGCATCAAAGCAGGTTCGCCAAAGGTGAGGCAGTGTGCAGTCACCTGAACGCTCTTGGGCGCGATCTTGTTGACAAACTTTTCAAACGCGCGTGCGATTTTTTCAGGGCGCTGATCGGGAACCAGGCGCATTGAGATTTTCGCTGAGGCCCGTGAAGGAATCACCGTTTTTTCGCCTTCGCCGGTATAACCGCCCCAAATGCCATTGCAATCCAGAGTCGGCCTGGCCCATAATCGTTCCAACGTGGTGTAGCCTTTTTCACCATAAAGTTGCTTGACGCCGAGGCCTTTTGCATATTTCGCTTCGCTCCAAGGCAGTTGCCGGAAGGCCTCGCGTTCTTTTTTGGTGAGCCGCCGAACCTCGTCGTAGAAACCCGGGATTGCGATTCTGCCATTCCTGTCGTGCAATTGCGCGACGATCTCTGCAAGCGCTTGAATCGGATTGTGTACGGCTCCGCCATAAGAGCCGGAATGGAGATCACGATTCGGGCCTACCACCTCGATTTGCATGTACGCGATTCCTCGCAGCCCATAACAAATGGATGGAATCCCTTTCGCAAAGAAAGGCGTATCTGAAATCACGGCCAGATCGGCTTTCAGCAGCTCGTGTTGTTTTTCGATGAATGGAGCCAAATGCGGACTGCCGATTTCTTCTTCACCTTCGATGAGCAGCTTCAGATTGACCGGCAGCTTTTTCCAAGTTTTCAAATAGGCTTCGAGCGCCTTGAAATGAATAAAGGTTTGACCTTTGTCATCGGTGGCGCCGCGGCCAAAAAGTTTGCTATCGCGTATGGCAGCTTCGAAAGGAGGAGAAGTCCACAGCTCGAGCGGCTCGGCGGGTTGAACGTCATAGTGTCCGTAAAGCAGAACCGTCGGCTTCGCTGGATCTTCCAACCATTGACTGCAAACGACGGGATGGCCGTCGGTCTCATACATGCGAGTGTTTTGCATTCCCAAAGCCGTCAAATGTGCGGTTATCCATTCAGCGCAACGCCGTACCTCCTGTTTGTTTTCAGGTTTGGTGCTGACGCTGGGAATGGCCAGGAACTCTTTGAGCTCGAGGAGAAAACGGTTTTTATTTTCTTCGAGATAAGAAATGATCTCTTGCATATTTCAGCCTGAGTTGACTTGGGAAATGCGTATTACCTAGCAAACTGATTTAGGTTATTTTTTGCTTCATGCTTCTACGTTTCTGATGAAACGCGGACCGAGGCGCGGGGATATTTCTCGTTTTTGCCCAAGCACAAGATAAACCGAAATGACGATGATGCTCGTCGCCACGAAAGTTTGCAATGACAATGGCTCGCCCGCTACGGCCCAGCCGAGAAAAACGGCGATCACCGGATTGACATAGGTATGCGTTGCCACCCGCGTCGCCGAAGTGAGGCTCAGCAGCCAAACGTAGGCGGTAAAAGTAATAACCGAGCCAAATACGATGAGATATATCAAGCCAAGAATGGACCGCAGGGAGAGCGCCTCAAATTGCAACCGGCTGCCTTCTCCCATGAACAAGCCGCAGGCGACGAGCAAGAAGCCGCCAACGATAAGCTCTAAGCCGGCGGCAAGCGCGGGCGCTTTGGGAAGTTTGGCGACGCGAGAATACACGGCGCCAAGCGACCAAGACAAGGTACCCAGCAGAATGGCGAAAGCACTCAAAAAATCCATGTCATGCGCACCAAGTTTCTGCCCCGGCGCCAACAATATGCTGATGCCCAAAAAACCGCAGACTAGCCCAATGATCGTTCGGGAAGTCGCCTTATCATCGCGTACGAGAAATGCCTCGATCACCGCGATCCACAACGGCTCCGAAGCGACGAGCAAAGCAGCGAAGCCGGATGCAATCTTTTGTTGCCCCCATGCCAATAAGCCGTGTCCCACTAGAAAAAACAGCACCCCAATAGTAACGATGGGAATGATATTCTCTTTTTTTACCTTTTCATCTCCGCGCGTGCGGCTCCACAGGTAAAGTATCAAGCCGGCGGCAAGGGAGCGTGTCCCCATCATGACAAAAGGAGGAATGGCTTCAAGCGCATACTTGATCGCCAAATAAGTCGAGCCCCAAATGAAATAGATCGCTGCAAAAGCCGCGATCAGCTTGGCGTTCGGTTGCTGGCTCATGGTTGTTAAAACAATTCTTTTTACGCATTACGTTTTACGCGTTACGAACCCAATAATATGTAAAGCGTAAATCCGTGAAACGTAAAATCGTAAAACGTATTTGGTTTATGGATTTTCAGGAATCAAAAGCTCGCTACTTTCCTTGATTGTTTCCAAAACGATCGTCGTTCGTGTCGAACGAACAGCTTTCATTTTGCCCAATTTTTCCCGCATGAGCTTCATCAAATGCCGGGTATCTTTCACGCGCACTTTGAGCAGATAACAATCGTCTCCAGCCACATCATGCACTTCTTGCACCTCGGGCAATCTGGCGATTTGCTTGGCGGTGGCGATTCCTCCGACTCTATCGTCCGTTTTGACGAAAACAAACGCGACCAGCCCCCAACCCAGCGCTTCGGCATTGAGGCGCGCTTGGTATCCCATGATAATGCCGCGCTCTTCAAGCTTGCGAATCCGCTCCAAGACTGCGGAAGGCGCCATCTCTACCCGGCGCGCAATCTCGGCATTCTGAATTCGTGCGTTTTTATGAATAATATTCAGAATTTTAGCATCAATTCCGTCGATCATTCTTGTTTTACCTTTTTTTTTAGAATATACGCCGGTATGGGCAAATTTGTTTCATGGAAATCAGCAATGAGTTGGAGAAAGGGACGATACCGGATGTGAAACGGCTCCGCCAGTTGGGGTAATGAAGCCAGGTAGTCTGGCTTCGAGAGATTCCGTTGTGATGACGAGGGCGGGGCAAATATAAGTGCAAGCGAAGTGCCAGCCGGTGAAATACATTCCACCAGCCCCATAAACTTTCATTCCGTCGGGACTTTTATCGCGAAATATTTGCCGGCAAGCTTATGTTGCAATGCGTCGAAATCCCCACCAGCCAAAACCTGCTCCCAGCACTTCCATCATTGCCAACAGCATGGCGGTGAAGCGAAACAACCCTTGTGATTCTCCTGCCGGTAAATGTGAGACATGGTCGGGCGAGATCGCAATATAATGAAAATAAACTCCGAAGAGCAGGGAACCGGCCATCGATGCTGCCAGCAGAAGAAAGCCTTTGCGCGTAGACGAAGTCCATAAAAGAACCGCGGCGGCAATCGGGCTGAATCCGATCACCACAACGATGAAAAGGTTTTGCATTGCGCTCGTCTCGACGCCAAGCTCACCGTGTGCGAAAAGATGGCCGGTGCCAATTAGGCCGTGAACAACAACAAGCAATATTGCGATCCACACGGCTTTTGAGTCTTTCATCATTGATCTCCCAAGAATCATCATCGCCGGATATTACATACGGCGATTGCGTTATTCACATCGCAGCGAATCAACCGGATTCGCCAGCGCAGCTTTGATGGTTTGCAAACTCACTGTCGCCAAGGCGATCAGCAGCGCCAGCCCGCCGGCGAGAGCGAAGATCATCCAACCGAGGTCGATGCGATACGCGAAGCCTTCTAGCCAGCGGTTCATCGCATACCACGCCAGCGGCCAGGCCACGAAATTGGCGAGCAACACCAGCGCGACGAACTCTTTGGAGAGCAGCACCACGACGCTGGAAACGCCGGCGCCGAGAACTTTGCCCCGCCCTTCCTTAGAATTATGAAAGGAAAGGCGGGGCCGATTTCGCGCGTGCGCTGCCGGCTCGTGTACGTCGCCAAGCCGAACAGCCCGATGCAAGCAACAAACGTCGCCAGCCCCGAAAAGGCATAAACCAGTTTGGAAAAGCGGCGATCCGATTCGTAGAGCGTTTGCAGATGCGCAGGCGCTTGCCAATGGGATCTTTCCAGCCGAGCATTTGCGCTGCGCTTTTGTTGATCACGATGGCCTCGCGCGCGTCGCTCGAAAACGCCTCGGAAAAAAATCTGCCCTGCAAAAGCCCGACGCCGAGCAACTCGAGAAATTCATACTTCACGCCATAAGTGTTGACGGTGAGCGGCTGCTCTCCGGTCGCCCCTTCTGGAATGATGGGCTGGCTGCCTTGATCACCATCGAGCATGTAGGCGCTGCCGCTGACCGCGGCGACGAAAGGCTTCTGCAGCAGTTGTTCGCGCAACCGCGCGTAGTTGGCCTCGGAGCCGTCGCGCAAAATGTGCAGCACCGCGACGCCTTCTTTTTCAAACCCAAGGCCTTTGCTCTGCAGAAACTGCATCTGCCGCGCGATGATGAACGTCGCGCTCAACAACGCAATAGTGATGCAGAATTGCCCCGTGACCAAAATTTTCCGTAGCGGCGCGTTGCGGCCGCCGGTGTGCAAATGGCCTTTGAGAATTTTGACCGGTTGCAAATTCGCTGCGATAAATGCCGGATAGCTTCCCGCCAGCAGTCCGACGAGGATGGCCATGGCCGATCCGCCGGCAAGCAAGAGAAAATAATCCGCCGAGGAAAAATGCACTTGCCATCCGAAAGCATTGCTGAAAACTTCCAGCGCACCGGCGGCCAACAGCAGCGCCAGCCCCAGGCTGATGAAAGCGAGCAGGGCACTTTCGCCGAGAAATTGGCGCATCAATCCGCCACGTGTCGCGCCAACCACCTTGCGAATGCCGACTTCGCGGCTGCGCTCGAAAGATTGCGTGACGGCGAGATTGACGTAATTCACCGCCGCGAGCAGCAAGA
Organism: bacterium; assembly: GCA_050732275.1. Classification (GTDB taxonomy): domain Bacteria; phylum Zhuqueibacterota; class Zhuqueibacteria; order Zhuqueibacterales; family Zhuqueibacteraceae; genus Zhuqueibacter. The sequence goes on along the minus strand of JBOHQZ010000124.1, from coordinate 809 downwards.
TGAGCAGCCCGATGACGGAAAGGCCATAAGGCAACGCGCGATTGCCGGAAGCAACGTCGGGATGGCCGACGGCGCCGAGATAAATGTCCTTGACGTTTTGCAGCCGCAACGCGAAACGGCCGGCGCGCTCAGGGAAATGAATGCGAATAAATTCCGGCAGCTTTTGTTCGAGCGCCGCCGGAGACGACTGCGCTTTCAACCGCAGGTACGTGTGAAAAGAAATCCAGCTCCAACTCTCCAGCGTGACGGGATAGCCGGTCGGCACGCGAAAGGTGTTGAACGACACGAGAAAATCGAAATTGAGATGTGAATGCGCCGGCTCATGTTGCAGCACACCGGTGATATTGAGCGTCAGCTCATTGTTCATCTCGAGGGTGCGGCCGAGCGGATTTTCATTGCCGAAATATTTCTCGGCCATCGCCGGCGTCAACACCGCGGCATTGGGCGCTGCAAGCGCCGTTTTCGGATCGCCCAGTTGCAGCGGGAACGCAAAAACCTCGAAGAAGGAAGAGTCGGCATAAATCACGCTATTTTCGAAAAACTGTTTTTCGCCGGCGGCCATGACATCGCCATCGGAAAAACGCAGGCGCACGAAGTTCTCGACTTCGGGATAAGTTTGCACGAGGGCCGGCCCCATCGGCGGGCTGGTGGTCGCCATGTAACGCCCGTTCGGCCGGCTGACGGTTTCATCGTAATTCAGCCGGTAAATGCGATCAGCATGCGCGTGAAAATGATCGTAGCTCGCGCTGCACGAACAAGAAGATGATAATTGCACAAGCCATTCCAATCGAAAGCCCGAGGATATTGAT
>JBOHQZ010000123.1:0-11375 GCA_050732275.1 bacterium | reverse complement strand
CCGCCAATGAGCGCTATTTGGAAACCAAACGCAATAAGCTGGGACATTTGCTGGTAGATGAATTCGATGAAAAAGTTTAGAGCCAGTGAAGTCTGGTTGGTGCTCGGCATTTTTTCTAATTGCGAAAAACCCCGTAGCGCAAGTCGGACTTCGTCCAAATTGCTCTGAAAATCCTTAAGAAAGCATTACAATGGATGCAGACGAGCTTAAAAAAATAATCGAGTTGGGCGAAAGTGAAACGCTCGAATTTAAAAAGTCATTAGCGGAACAGGTTGACGCGCTCAAGACTGCTGCGGCATTTGCCAACGTCTCTGGCGGCTGGATTTTGTTTGGCGTGAAACCCGACGGCAGCATAGTTGGCGTTGATGTCGGCGCCAACACGCTGGAAAATTTGGCCGAAGCCTTTCATCATCACACGGATCCAATCATTTATCCATCCATCAACACCGTTGTCGTCGATGGTCGAACGGTCATCGCGGTTCGAGTTCCTGCCGGCACTGACAAGCCATATACGGCTTACGCTATTGCTTATAAACGTGTCGGCCGTACCACGCAGCAGTTGAGCCGCAACGAATATGAGCGGTTTTTGTTGGATCGCCATACCAACGGTTATGAAACCCTTCCAGCAATCGGCGCAAAATGGAATGATTTGGACCTCAATTTGCTCGAGCGCTTTCTTGCTGCACGCGCGCCACGCATACAACGCGCCTGGCAAAGCGGAGCAGACATTATTGATCGCGCGATTACGGAAAAATTAGCGACTCGTACGGCGGAAGGCGTGGTGCCAACCATTGTGGGCACATTGGCTTTTTGTGCATTGCCGCAAAGCATCAATCCCTCGTGGAGCATCACAGCGCTCATGTTTCGTGGCCGCGAATTTCAACGCGACGCGTTGCTGTTACGTCAGGATCTAAACGGGTCGGCCTCTGCGCTTATTGACGCCGCTGTTGCCTTTGTCGCCCGCAATATGCGAACCTTTCCCGTTTTCCCACCAGGCCAAGTGCAGCGCGTCGATTTGACAGAATACGATCTTGCCGCCGTACGCGAAGCAGTGGCCAACGCCGTCGCTCATCGTGACTACCGTGCGAACGAGTCGATTCAAATTCGTTTATTTGACGACCGTCTGGAAATTCAAAGCCCGGGGCCTTTGTCAAGTGATTTGACGATCGCGCGCATTTTAGTCGGCGGCGCCACTCGCGCGCGCAATCCAATTTTAGCGCAAATTCTTTTGGAGAACGGGTACATGGAACAGGCCGGATTCGGCGTCGTTTTTATTCGCCAAAAAATGGAAAAGCTCGGTGCGCCGACCCCGGACTTCGAAAGTGGCTCGGCGCATTTTGTTGCGCGCCTTTGGGCGAGATCGAATCCAAATTTGAAAATCAACAACTGACCAGCAACGAGCAACCAGTAACAAACCACCAACTTATGAATATCCCATCTTTCCTCGTCGAGCGTTGGATCGGCAAATACGAGTGGACCATTCCGTATGATCTGGCCGAGACCGGCGTGTTTCCGCTGAAGGTTGAAGAGTTGTACGCGATGGATCCGACGCTGCCGGAGCGCATTGCGGCCTGCCAGCTTGATTACGGCGTCAATCCCGGCCGCACCGAGTTGCGCGCCGCCGTTGCGGAAATGTATCCCGGCAAATCAGCCGATGACATTCTCATCACCCACGGCGCCATCGAAGCGAATTGGCTGCTCATGCATGCGCTCGTCAATCCCGGCGATCGCGTCATCTGCACGTGGCCGGTTTATCAGCAGCTCTGGCAAATTGCGGCGTATCTCGGCGCTGACATTCGCAAATGGGATTTTCGCCACGATGCGGATTTCATCAACATCCGCAAGCTGTTGGAGAAGCCGACGAAGCTTCTCATCATCAATTCGCCCAACAATCCCACTGGCGCCGCCTTCACGGCTGAGCAATTGCAAACCCTGGTGGAATTGGGCGAGAAATCCGGCGCGTCGATTATTTGCGACGAAGTTTATCGCGGCATCGCTTATGATGACAATGCAGTGGCGCCGCCACTTACTGCATTACAGAGCACGCGCGCAATCACTTCCATGAGCCTCTCAAAAGTTTTCGGCTTGCCCGGTCTGCGCACGGGCTGGATCGTTGCCCCGCCGGAAGTGCGCGAGGCCTGCTTGCGTTTTCGCGATTACGTCAGCATCAGCCCACCGAAAATTTCCGATTTGCTGGCGGAAGTGGCGATTCGCAATCGCGACAAAGTGTTGGAACGCAACCGCCGGCTGCTTTTGCGCAATCATCGCCTACTGACGGAGTGGGCAGCAACGAATCGCGCTTTTATCAGATTAGAAACGCTGCAAGCCGGCACCACCGCTTTTCCCAAATATCTGGCCACCGTCGATTCCGAGACGTTTGGCCGGCGCCTGGTCGAGGAAAAGGGCGTGCTCATCGTGCCCGGCTTTTGCTTTGAAACCGAGAATCATTTTCGCATCGGCTACGGCTGCGCCACGGAAATTTTGCAGGCGGGTTTGGAGAGAATCGCGGAGTTTTTGCAGGTGGTATTGTAAGACAGTTTATAAACTTTTATGTAGCGCGACAATTTACCGCAAACAAAAGAATTGTCAATTGACAATTGTTAATTCACAATTGACAATTCAAAATCTTTGCGGTCATGCGAGCATACTTTTATAAAGGCCCTCCTATGGACAAAAAACAAGTCATCGCCGTCCTCGAAGAAATCGGCACGCTGCTCGAGTTCAAAGGCGAAAATCCTTTTAAAACGCGCGCGTACTCAAATGCTGCCCGCGCCCTGGAAGGCGTCACGGACGATCTGGCCGAGCTGGTCGCCAATAAGCGGCTGCGCGAAATCAAAGGCGTTGGCGAAGCCATTTCGGAAAAAATAACGGAGCTGGTGACGACCGGCCATTTGAAGTATTACGACGATCTGCGCGCAGCATTTCCGGCGGGACTGTTGGAATTGCTCCGCATTCCCGGCCTCGGGTCCAAAAAGGCGAAAAAGCTTTTTGACGAATTGGGGATCGCCTCGATCGAGGCGCTTGAAAAAGCGTGCAATGAAAACCGCCTGGTCGACCTCGACGGTTTCGGCAAGAAAAGCCAGGAAAAATTTCTCGAGGGCATCCGGCAGGTGCGCGAATTTTCCAGCCGGCATTTGTTCCATCACACGCTCGAAGCCGCGTCGCCGCTGTTTGAAGTCGTGCGCCGGCATCCCAAAGTCATCCGCGCCGAGCTGGCCGGCAGCTTGCGCCGCTGCAAGGAAACCATCAAAGACATCGACATCGTCGCCAGTTGCAAAGACTCGGATCGGCCGGCGATCATGGAAGCGTTTATCAAATTTCCAAGCGTGCGGAATGTCATCGCCAAAGGCGAGACCAAGAGCAGTGTGCTGTTGGAACAAGGCATTGCAGCGGATTTGCGTTTGCTCTCCGATGAAGAGTATCCTTATTTGCTTCATCACTCCACCGGCTCCGCCGAGCACAACGTGGCGATGCGTGGATTGGCACAAAAGCGCGGTATCAAGATGAGCGACTACGGCCTGTTCAAAGGCAACAAACTGATTCGCTGCAAAGACGAGACGGAAATTTTCGCGGTGCTCGGCATGAGTTACATTCCGCCGGAAATGCGCGAGAACATGAGCGAGATCGAAGCCGCGCTCAAAGATGAAATTCCGGAACTGATCGAAAAGGACGATCTACGTGGCGTACTGCACTGCCATTCGACTCATAGCGACGGCGCGAACAGCTTGCGTGAGATGGCAGAGGCCTGCAAGAAGCTCGGCTTTGAGTATCTCGGTATTTGCGACCACAGCATGTCGGTGGCGTATGCGCACGGCCTCACGCCGGATCGCGTCAAAGTGCAGCACAAAGAAATCGACAAGATTAATGCGGAAATGAAAGGCTTCCGAATTTTCAAAGGCACGGAGTGTGACATTCTCCCGAATGGCAAACTCGATTATCCGGAAAAGGTTTTGGAGAGTTTTGATTTCGTCGTGGCTTCGATTCACAGCAGCATGAACATGACCGAAGAAAAAGCTACCGCTCGTTTGATCAAGGCGATGGAGCATCCGGCGGTGCGCATCATCGGCCACCCCACCGGCCGTCTGCTGCTCGGCCGCGACGGTTATCCCATCAACCATCGCAAAGTGATCGATGCCGCCGTCGCATTGGGCGTGAGCATCGAGATCAACGCCAGCCCGCACCGGTTCGACCTCGATTGGCGCTTTTGCAAATACGCGCGCGACAAGGGCATGCTCATCAGCATCAATCCCGACGCGCACAGCATCGACGGCATTAAAGATATTTTTTACGGCGTCGGCATCGCCCGCAAAGGCTGGCTGCGAAAACAAGACGTGCTCAATACGAAATCGGTGAAGGAAATCGAGAAGTGGTTTGCGAAAAAACGGAAATAGCACAGGCGGCCTACGGAAAAAATGATAAAAAGTCGAATTATGCTGACCGGTCACTTTTTACACACAAAATATTCCACACTTCAATCATTTTAAGTGACCGGTCAGTCTCATTTTTGTACTTTTCAAACATCCTCTAATACTTACGGATGACTTCGCTTGCTCAGGGTGATTCGCTGTCGCCGGAGGCTATCTTCAAATGGTCTTTAGCAATTTCCTTCCAAGAGTAAAGCTTGAAGCAGCGTCTTGGCGCATCATGCTTAACCAGAAAACCGTATGGGAATTCGGGAGGAGCGGGGCGACTGGTCACGTCCAATCCGTCGGTATCGGCAGACCCCATTCTATTGATCGTGGCCAAAAGGCTATGTTGGTGCGGATTGCCGTCATCGCCTTCGCGGCGATAAACTTTAATTGAAGAGAACTCGGTGCCTTTTTCTTGATTTGATACCAACAAATAGCCGGTTTTGCTGTAAAGGCGGCAGCGGGAGCAGCTAATTCTGTAGGCCATTGCGCCGGCGCAATCCGTTCATTGAGGCGAGTTGCCGTGATCCTTTGTGCCGTATTGGTTATTCGTTCTAATGGGCGCAGCCCTTTGTGCGCAACGAGGACGGCAGCGGCGACAGAGAATAATGTCCCCACCAAGAGGATGATCACCATGTTGCGCCGATAGTTCGATAAGATGGCTTCATCGTGTGAGATATCCAAAGCGATCTGATGGAGGCGTTTCGGCGCATGAGAATTGCTAGCCTCGTCCCACGCGGCCATCAGCAGTAACGGCCTTCCATCTTGCCCTTTTTTCCTTACCCCCTTTTCTGGAATATGCTCGACGCCAATCGGCTTGGGAAACAACGAGGGCAGAACGATCTCTGCCATACCGGGAGTTTCAATGATTATGTGGCCTTGTTCATCCAGAATGCGCGCATAATACTTTTCAATCCGACGTGCAGTAACTTCCCACTCAACTTCTTGACGCAGGGCATCAAGATCATCCGGACGTTCTTTCAAAATTTTACGCAGAACGTGAATCTGATCGACCATGAACTCGTTATTTGTCCTTTCAAAATTGCTGGCGAGCAACCAATATAATAAACCCGAAACCAGAAGCAACGCGGTCAAAGTCAACCAGCTATATGAAATGGTTAATCTTTGGATGATCGACGAGGCCGAAAGGAAACGAAAGGCTAATAAGGCATTTTTTATTTTGTCAGCGTTCTTCAAGCACATAGCCCACACCTCGGACGGTATGAATGAGTTTTGGGGAGAATGGTTCATCCACTTTACGCCGCAGTCGCCGAATCGCAACATCGACGACGTTGGTATCGCTGTCGAAATTCATATCCCACACCTGCTCCGAGACCAGCGTTCGGGACAAAACTTCTCCTGTTCTTTTTACAAGCATTGACAGCAGCAGAAATTCTTTGAGCGAACAAAATCGTGGCATGAAAATACTAAATCGCCGCGATAAAATTATTTAAAAAAAAATATCATCGTCCGTTGTCAATGAGCTGTCACAAATTGGTAAAAATTGGGTAAAAACGGCGGGGCTGACGGTTTTATTCTTTAAAAACGACTTGCATTTCCAGCACAAATACATTTATTTGTAAAGGCTGCTTTTGCTTTGATCAGCCTTTTATTGCCGATTCGAGTGCATCTATTGGTGTTTTCTTACGTACAAATTCACCACACCGGCGGAGATTTTTTGCCGGCTCGAAAATGACTCCTAAAACGCGTGAGTGAACTTTTGTATAAAATCGGAGCGAGGAGATGATCTCTAATTCTGCCATAAGCGGCCGCTTTTTTTGGGGCGGCATGATGATTCTTTTTGGCGTTTTGTTTCTGCTCGACAATTTGAGGGTGTTGGATTTTGGCGAGGTCGTCAGCAATTTTTGGCCGCTGATTCTCGTCGCCATCGGCGTCAAGATACTGGTTTCACGAAAAAGCCACGAGCCGATGACGATGCCGCCAACCGACGCCAACATCAGCCCCGGCCCCAGCCCGGGCGCATTTTCGACCGACTATCTTTCCGAGAGCCGTTTCGTCGGCGACGTCAATTTGCAGGTCACCAGCACGGCATTTCAAGGCGGCACTGTATCGAACTTTATCGGCGACATCAATCTCGACCTTTCCAGCATCACGCTCGCCGAGGGCCAGCGCAATCTGACGATTTCCGGCTTTATTGGCGATGTGAACCTTGTGGCGCCGAAGAACGTGCCGTATGCGGTCACGGCTTCGTTAGCGCTCGGCGATCTCGTGATGTTTGGCCGCAAGGAAGACGGCTTTGGCGTCAACCGCACTTACAAATCACCCGAGTTTGATGCTTCGATCACGCGCTTAAATATTCGCATCTCTTTTTTCATTGGTGACATCAAAGTCTTTTAAAAAAATACCGCTCTCCGAAAAGCGCCGCTACACGCGCCTGCTCAACAAGCTGCGTGAATTATATCCCGCTGCTGAGTGCGCGCTGTGCTTCGCCAACCCGTTTGAGTTGTTGATCGCGACGATTCTCTCCGCGCAATCGACGGACAAAACCGTCAATCAGATCACCCCGGCGCTTTTTAAAAAGTTTCCGACACCGGCAGCAATGGCCGTAGCCGATATTGCTGAATTGGAAGAATTGATCCGATCTAGTGGGTTCTTTCATAACAAAGCAAAAAATTTACAGGCATGCGCCGCGACGATTGTCAACGATCATCACGGCGAGGCGCCGCGCACGATGGAAGAGTTGATCGCGCTTCCAGGCGTTGGCCGCAAAACCGCCAACGTTGTGCTCGGCAATGCCTTTGGCATCAATGCCGGCGTTGTGGTGGATACGCATATTCAACGGCTCTCGCAACGCCTCAGATTTACCAAAGAACAAACTCCGGAGAAGATCGAACGCGATTTGATGAACATCGTGCCGCAAGACGCTTGGACAATCTTTGCGCACCAGATGATTCAACATGGGCGGCAAGTTTGCCAGGCGCGCAAGCCCAAGTGCAACGAATGCCCGCTCGCGCCGGATTGCCCGTTTGTAGTGGCGCCTTCAGGCGCTCTTGAGAAACGAGCACCCAACCCCTAAAGGGGATCACTACGAACTTCTTCTTCATGAAAGTTATGAAGCCACGCGATTACACACCTCTCATGGCAGAATTCACTGAAGAATATGCCAAACATTCTCCGAAATCCGCCGCTTTGCACGAACGCGCGATCCAATACATGATTGACGGCGGCAGCAATACCTTGCGGCTGTTGCAGCCGTTCTCGCCGCGAATTGTGAGTGCGAAAGGCGCTTGGTTGCAAGACGAAGACGGAAACGAAATTCTCGATTTTTGGCAGGGGCATCATGTGAATGTTTTGGGACACAACCCCGAGTTCGTTACCACTGCGTTGGCGCAATTCTTCAGCGCAGGCTTGGGCTTGCAAACCGGCTTCACCGATCGGCTGCAAATCGAAGTGGCCGAAATGATTTGCCGGCAAACCGGCGCCGAGCGCGTGCGCTTCACCACGACGGGTTCGCTGGCAACGATGAACGCGATCATGCTCTCGCGCGCTTTTACCGGCCGCGAGCTCGTGCTGAAAGTTGGCAGTGGTTGGCATGGCGGACATCCCTGGGGACTTAAAGGCGTCGTCTATCACGATGGTTTTGAGTCGATGGACAGCGCCGGTGTTCCGGAGTATTTCAGCAAGCATGTCATCGTAACGGGTTTTAATAATCCCGATATGCTACACGAGCACTTTCGCCAATATGGTGATCGACTGGCGTGCTTTATCGTCGAGCCAATCATTGGCGCCGGCGGGTCGATGCCGGCAAAGCGAGAGTATTTGCAAGCCGCGCGCGAGCTGACGCAAAAGCACGGCGTGTTACTTATTTTAGACGAAGTGATTTCCGGTTTTCGTTTTCGGGCGGGAAATGCAGCGGCGCTGTACGGTGTTCAACCTGATCTGATGACACTCGGCAAAGCGATTGGCGGCGGCATGCCGGTCGCGGCTGTTGCGGGCCACGCCGATATTTTGAGTCTCGCCGGACGCGGGGGTAAAGTAAAATTTGACGGCGGCACTTACGCAGCGCATCCGACTTGTATGCTCGCCGGCAAAATTTATATGAGCTATTTGATCAAGCACGAAACCGAGATTTATCCGAAGTTGTATGCGACTGGCGCGAGAGTTCGCGAGGTGGTTACTAACGCCTTCGCCGATGCAGAAATTTACGCGCGCTTCGCCGGCGATCGGAATCATGATCTGCCCGGCAATTCGCTGCACATGCTGCTCTTTCCTTATGAAGAAGGGCGCGAGCTGGTGACGCCGGAAGAAGTGCGCAATCCCGCGATTTGCGACCTTGCTTTGAGCGAGAAGGTTTTGCAACTCGGCTTGCTGCTGGAAAACGTGTTCACGGTGCACGGCGCGGGTTCCACCTCGGCGGCACACACAGAAGCCGATATTCAATTTCTCGGCGAAGCCTGCCGCCGGTTTGCGCAGCGGGTCAAGCCATATTTATAAAAACAGGTTGTGAATGCCCCTGATTTGTCTTAAATTTAATTTGTCATTAATGAAAAGTGGAATTATAAAAGTATGGCATAAATATGCGCGAATTTAATATCACCGGCAAAATCATTCCGGCAAAACATTATTTCGTCGATCTCACGCCGCAAATCGACAAGCTGATGGTGCTGGCCGATAAGGGCGCATATTTCGTCATCAACCGGCCCCGGCAATTTGGCAAGACGACGATTCTTGATTTTTTTGCGCATCGCATGCTGGCTTCCGGCAGCCATGCCCCAGTGTTGGTTTCATTTGAGAGTTTTACACAGCGCGTTGATATTTCCGATCCCGAATTTTATGATGAGGTCGCAAAGCTCATTTTTGAAGAATTGAATTTTATCCGCGACGGTTCTTCAGAAGTGATGGCGCCAACCATCAACACCAGACGCGATTTTTCCGATTGGTGGCGTGAGGTTTGTGGCCGGTCGTCAAAAAAATTGGTGTTGCTTATCGACGAAATCGATGCCGTGCCGGAAACTGTGGTCATCGGTTTCCTCGCAGGCTTGCGCGAAATGTATCTCCAGCGCGATCGCAAGCCGGCGCCTCACAGCGTCGGCCTCGTAGGTGTGCACGATGTCAAAAATCTGAAAGCGCGCATTCGCGATGAAAGTCAGGCTCTTGGTTCAGCGTCGCCATTCAACATCGCCGTCGATTACGAACTGCCACCGTTCAGCCGCGAAAACGTCCAGCAGTATTTTAGCCAACACACCGAGGAGACCGGCCAGGAGTTCGACGCTGCGGTCATTTCTCGCGTGCATCACGTCACCAGCGGCCATCCGTGGTTGGTTTCGGTTCTGGCGAAAACACTGGTGGAAACACTTGTACCGGATCGGCGGCAAAAAATTTTATCCGACCATATCGAAGCCGCAATTCAAAAACTGATTAACGCGCGCAATCCCAATTTTGAAAGCCTTTTTAAAAATGCCCGCAAGCCTGGAATTTTTTCCATCGTATTGGATCTGTTGGAGGGCAAAAGGCACCGATACAACATTCAGGACGATGACGTCGATTTGGGCGTGAAGTATGGGATTTTCGCCGAACAAAATCAACAATTGGGCTTGGCTAACCTCATTTATGCGCAAGTGCTTTATCAGCACTTTGAGAAAGATCTGCGGCCGTTGGATATCAACGATCTCGTCGTTGACAGCCGCTTTGTCGATGCGAGCGGCCATCTTGATTTTCGTCTCGTGTTGGATAAATTTCAAGCTTTCATGAAATCAAAAGGAACGACCGTTGCTAAACATCCGAATTTTGCCGAGGCGACGGGCCAGCTTTTACTTCTGAGCTATTTGGATTTATTGGTTAATGGGAAAGGCTGGACATTCAAAGAAGTGCAATCCGGCGAGGGCCGTATCGACGTGATGTGCTGCTACAAGAACCAAAAGGAAGTGGTGGAGCTCAAGCTGTGGTACGGGGCGAGCGGCTACGATAAAGACCTGGAACAATTGGTGCGATACTTGGAAAGTGAAAATTTGGATCGTGGTTATCTCGTCGTTTTTGACCGGCGGGACAACGTTCAAAAAGAATACTCGTTTTCGGAGTTCGAAGCCAACAGCAAGAAAATTCAAGCCTGGGTCATCTGAGATTCGATTGCGTTTTGCCCAGTTTCAAGGATGAAAGATGAACTTTCGCAAAATTCTCAAACCTCCGATTATCCAAGAATGGACCAAGCTGCTGCGTGAGAAAGGCCTCAAAGGCTTTATACGCGAGAAGGGGTGGAAAGTGGTCGTGGCGATTTTTGCCTACTATCTGGTGCGCGACTCGCTGTTGTATATTATCATCCCCTTCCTTATCGCACAGGGATTTATTTGCGGCAAGTAGCCTTCTCCAATATGACACGCGCTACCCGCCATCAAATCGAATATGGGGATTTTCAGACGCCGGTTGAATTGGCCGAAAATGTCTGTCAAAAATTGGCGAAGCTTGGCGTCACCCCCGATGCGGTAATCGAGCCAACCTGTGGGTTAGGGGCTTTCATCGAATCTTCAGCGCGTTATTTTCCCTCAGCCAAAAGAATCATCGGCGTTGAAATCGATCCAGCTTATTTGCAAGCGCTCCGCAATCGGCAAAGCCTATTTGAAAATGAGCGCGTCGAGATCCTGCAAGGTGATTTTTTCAGCTTCGATTGGGAAAACCTTCTCAACAATTTGGAAGGCTCGATTCTGGTTCTCGGAAATTTTCCCTGGGTCACTAATTCGCAGTTGGGTGTAATCGACGGCACGAATCTTCCGGAAAAAACAAATTTCCAGCGCCACCGGGGCCTGAATGCGATCACCGGCAAAAGCAATTTCGATATCTCGGAATGGATGTTGATGCAAGCAGCAGGATGGCTGCAGCGCCGTCAAGGTTATCTTGCCATGCTCTGCAAAACCGCAGTCGCGCGCAAATTGCTGAATCATCTGCATTCTCAAAATTTCAATTTGGCGGATGCCGCCATCTTTAAGATTGATGCGGAAAAATATTTTGGCG